>JBQTJD010000672.1:0-8452 GCA_052387475.1 Anaerolineales bacterium
GAATCAGGAAGGCCTCTCGTCGGTAGTTGGGCTGTTGCAGAAACAGAACTACGAAATCAAGCCGCTCAACCTCGCCGCCACAGACACGGTGCCGTCGGATGCGCGCGCCGTCATCATTGCCGGGCCGCAGCAGCCGCTCTCCGAAGCCGAAGTGGCCAAGCTCAAGCAATATCTGGATAAAGGCAACGCCTCGCTCATCGCGTTGGTGGACCCGCCCGCGCAAACGGTCGGTGACCAGACCCCGGCCCCCGACCCGTTGCTCGACTATCTCCAAACGGGTTGGGGCGTGACCGCGCGCAACGACCTCGCGGTTGATCTCTCCCGCAGCATTCAAAACCAGCCGTTCTTTCCGGTGGCCGCTAATTACGGCACGAGTTCCATCACCGACCGATTGCAAGGGTTTGCATCCTTCTTCCCGCTGGCCCGCAGCCTCGAATACACCACCACAGTGCCGGAGCTGACTCAAGTCTCTCTCGTGCAACTGAGCGATCAATCGTGGGGTGAAACGAATATCACCGCCATCAATCAGGGCACCCTCCAGCCGGATGAGGGCGAGGCGGTTGGGCCGCTGACCGTCGGCGTGTCAGTGGAGAATTCCACTACCAAAGCGCGCGTCATCGTCTTTGGTGATTCCGATTTCGCCGCCGACTCGGTGACCAATGAATTTGCCAATGCCAACTTGTTCGTCAACAGCGTGAACTGGGCGACGTTGGATGAGACCCTCATCAACCTCACCCCCAAGATCCCGCCGCAACGCACGCTCAACCTGGTGGATGCGGTCACGGGCTACGCGATCTTTTTCGTGGTGGTGATTGCGCTGCCGGTGCTGGTGCTGGTGGCCGGGGGCATCGTGTGGTTCCTGCGCCGCCGCCAAGTTTGAAAAATCGGGAAACGAGGGAAAGAAAGGAAACATAGGAAACCCGTTTCCTTCTTTCCCTCGTTTCCTTTGTTTCCCTTTTCCTATGGATCGTCGAACAACCCTCATCCTCGTTGCCGTCTTCGCCGCGCTGTTGCTATATGTGCTGCTGGTGCAGCGCCCGGCGGATGAAGCCGCGGCGAATGCCACGCCCACGCCCGGTGTACAGGCTGCGCCAACGGGTGCGGTGTGGGCGGGCGTGACAGCCGACCAAATCATCGGCGTGACGGTGGAAGACCGGGCGGGCGGCCGCCAGGTAGCCTTTGGCCGCAACACGCCGCAGGAAAGCTGGGCGGTCACCGCGCCGGAAGCCGGGCCGGCTGATCAGTTGCAGGCCGCGACCGATGCCGCCGCGCTCATCAACGTACAGTTCAGCAATGTCCTCACGCCCACCGGTGATCTGGCGGCGTTTGGTGTGCTCAGCCCAACGTTCACTGTTGAGATTAAGCTGGCTGATGGCAAGCTGCTAAAGGCCGCCATTGGTGATAAAACTATTACAGGAAACGAGTATTACGTCCAGCGTGAGGGAGAGACATCCGTGCTGCTAGTCAGCAGTTTTTCGCTTGAGCCGGTGCTGAAATTAGTAGATGAGCCGCCTTTCCTCAAGCCGACGGAAACACCCACCGCGATTGTGTCTGAGGGCACACCGCCACCGCCTACGGCAACGCCTTAGGGCGTCCACGATTGAACTGGCCTGGCGGGACGTATGCTCCGCCAGGCTTTTTTGTCAACAAAGGCTGAATTTTTCAGATTTTGAAGGATTATGGTTGATTGAGTTGCGCTATTCTTAAATCCGTCATATTCTCTATGTGACCATGGCAAACCAGAAAAAACGTTCCGTCACCAAACCGAAAGTTGCTCCCAAAGCACAGCCCGACAAGCCCAAGCCGCGCTCAATCGTCATCGCCCGGCCGGTCACGCCTCCCGCTGCCCCTTCAAACCGCCGCTCAATTCAATTGGGCAAGCCGCGCAAGTCGCGCTCAAACGGCGATTTCTACGAGCCTAATTCGCTTTTAGCCGAACTGTCGCAGGACGATGAGTCCAAGGCGCCCAGCAGCAGCGAGGAGTTCGGCCCGGCAGAGGAAGAATACACCGCCGTTCAGCAGCTGCTCGATCTGGGCAAGCAGAAGGGTTTCGTCACCTACGACGACATCCTCAAGTTCTTCCCCGAAGCCGAGCGCGATGTTGAACGGTTGGATGAGGCGCACGCCGCACTGCTCGCCGCCCGCATCGAGGTGCTCGATAGTGTTGACACCGACGAGCCGAGCGACGAGGAGATGGAGGAGACCGAGGCCGAGATTGAGTCGGAAATTGAGAAAGAAAAGGAGGAAGACGACTCCTACCTGGCGGCTATTGACGCCGACGACACGATCGGTCTGTACCTGAAGGAAATTGGCCGCGTGCCGCTGCTCACGGCCCCTCAGGAAGTCTCGCTTGCCAAGCGCATCGAGAAGGCCAAGTTCGCTCGTGAGCGGCTGATCAAGGGCAGCCTGACGCCGAAGAAGCGCAAGGAGTTGGACTACGTCATCTCCGACGGGATGGCGGCGCGCGAGCACCTCATCACCGCCAACTCGCGCCTCGTCATCAGTGTGGCGAAGAAGTACATCGGGCGCGGTGTGCCGTTCCTCGATTTGATTCAGGAAGGCAACATTGGCCTCATTCGCGCCGCCAAAAAGTTCGACTATCATCGTGGGCACAAGTTCAGCACGTATGCTACGTGGTGGATCCGGCAAGCCGTGACGCGCGCCATCGCCGATCAGGGGCGCACCATCCGCGTGCCGGTGCACATGGGTGATCAGATCAACAAGATGCTGCGCGTGTCGCATCAACTCACGCAGGAGTTGGGCCGCGAGCCGAGCATCGACGAATTGGGCGACGCGCTCAAGGTCACGCCCAAGAAGGTCGAGTCCATCATCCAGATCGCGCGCCGCCCGCTCTCGCTCGAGACGCCGACCGACGAGGAAGAGGATTCGGTGCTGGGCGATTTCATTGAAGATGAGGATTCACCCGAGCCGGTGGAGATCGCCACGCACAACTTGCTGCGTGAGCAAATTCAAGAGGTGCTCAACGGTCTACCGCCGCGCGAAGTCCGCATCTTGCAGTTGCGCTATGGCTTGCTCGATGGCGAGAGCTACACGCTGGAAGAAGTGGGGAAGAAGATGGGCGTCACGCGTGAACGCGTCCGTCAGATCGAAGCGCAAGCCCTCAGCCGGCTGCGGCATCCCACCCATCGGCGTAAACTACGCGACTACCTGCGCGAATAGTAAGGGCAGCCCTTGTGGCTGTCCTTTTGTTTGTGCCGCCCTCCCATCCCTAATTGACCTGCGCCTTCTGTGCTGGCTATAATCGATCCATGTTCGCCCGTTTGCGCAAACTGGTGATCGCGCTGGCCGTGGCCGATGTTATGGCCGCGCAACTGGCCCTCTTCCTGGCGGACACGTTGCGCCGCTATCTACCGCTCGGCTTGCCGCTCAACACCACTGAGTCGGTTCTCAATCCACTGTTGCATTTCGCGGTGGCCCTGATTTTCCCCATCACCTTTTTCTCGCTATCCGCCTACGACCTGCGTCGCGGCGCCAACCCGGTCGGTGATGCCGCGCATCTCATTCGCGCGGTGGCGGTGGCGACGTTTGTGTTTGCGGGTTTTCTCTATTTTTCGTTTCGCGACGTATCGCGCCTACTGATCGTTTATTTCTTCTTCATTGAAATCGCCGCCGTCAGTGTCTTGCGGCTGGGCGTTGGCTTGTGGCTCAAGCGTTTGCGCGCGCACGGTCGCGCCCTCATCCGCGTGCTAGTGGTTGGGACGGGAGAGATGGCAGCGACGGTCGCGGAAGTGGTTCGGGCGCGATTGCGCGATACGGTGCTGATGGTGGGATACGTGGCCGATGACGCCGCCTCGGCGCCGGCCGGGCTGCGGAACGTTGGGCGGCTGGCCGATATCGGCGCCATCGTGCGCGTCGAACGCGTGGATGAGGTCATCATCGCTTTGCCGTCCGAACAATTCGGGGAGATCGAACGGCTCGAAGCAGCGTTACTGGCCGAGCCGGTGCGCGTCCGCCTCGTGCCCGATTATGCGCGGCTGGTGTTCGTGCAGTCGTCGGTGGAGACGCTCGACGGCATCCCTCTCATCGGCCTGCGCGAGCCACGCATCACGGGCATGGCTTGGGCGGTCAAGCGCCTGTTCGATGTGACGGTGACGGTGGCGCTGTTGCTCGTGGCGTGGCCCGTCATGCTCATCATCGCCGTGTGCATCAAACTCGACTCGGCGGGGCCGGTCATCTTCAAACAGCGCCGGGTGGGTGAGAATGGCCGCATGTTTTGGATGTTCAAATTTCGCACTATGGTGGTGGATGCCGAAGCTCAGCCGGTGTCTGAAGCGCATAAGCAACCGGGAGATACGCGTGTCACCCGACTGGGCCGCTTCCTGCGACGTACCAGCCTGGACGAGTTGCCGCAATTTTTCAACGTGCTCACAGGTGAGATGAGTCTCGTCGGCCCGCGGCCCGAGGTGCAGATCATCGCCGAGCAGTACGAACCATGGCAACGCCAGCGGTTGGCCGTGCCGCCGGGCATCACCGGCTGGTGGCAGATCAATGGCCGCAGCGATTTGCCGATGCATCTCAATACCCATCTCGACCTGTACTACATTCAGAACTACTCGCTGTGGCTCGATATCGTGATCCTGTGGAAGACGTTGGGTGTCGTACTGCGACACCAAGGCGCGTATTGAGAGAGGTTCGCCTTATGCGCGTTCGGTTTTCCTACATATGAGCGATGGGATTGAGAAGACTGTGATCTGGTATCAAAAGCAAGTGGCGGCAGTAGTCTGATCCCCTTCCTGGGCATGCATGAAAGCCTCCCTCTCCGCCGCACGTCACTGGTTTGCTCTGACCATTGGTCATGAGCAACCTGTCAACGATAGCCAGCGCCGCTACACCAGAATTCTACAATCTGCTTTAACCGCCTTGGCTGGGCGCGGTGTGGCGCTGCTTGTCAGCATCGTCTCGGTGCCTTTGACCATTGGCTATCTCGGCGTGGAGCGCTATGGAGTGTGGATCACCCTCAGTACGCTGCTCACCTGGCTCACTCTCGCCGACCTGGGATTAGGCAATGGGTTGCTCAATGCCCTCTCGGAAGCCTATGGCCAGAATCGTCCAGAACTGGCGCAACGTTACGTCGCAACAACATTCTGGATGTTGATCATCATTGCGACGTTGGCCGGGCTAGTCCTCACTCTAAGTTGGCCCTGGCTTGATTGGGCGGCGCTCTTTCGGGTGGACTCATCTCAGGCTCGCGCGGAAATTGGACCGACCCTGGCCTTGGCCGCTGCCCTCACCTTGTTGAACCTGCCTTTAGGCATCGGACAACGAGTGCTCAACGCCTATCAGGAAGGCACAGTCGCCAATTATTGGGCGGCGGCAGGCAATATTGCCAGTTTGATTGGGGTGGTCTTAGTGTCTCGGAGTGAAGGTGGGTTGCCGGCGCTGGTGCTCGGCTTCATGGGCACGCAAGGGTTGATCGCATTGTTGAGCGTAGTGTGGTTATTTAGGAAACACAAGCCCTGGCTAGGACCAAACTGGTTGGCGATTGATCTTCGTCATTGGCAAAGGTTGTTTCAGACCGGCATAGAGTTTTTTGTGTTGCAAATCGCGACACTGGTTTTGTTTCAGACCGATAATCTGGTGATCAGTTATTTTCTAGGCGCGGATCAGGTACCCGGTTATAGCCTTGTGTATCGGCTGTTCAGCTACGTGCTCGTTCTCCAGGCGCTCTTCTTGAATCCACTCTGGCCGGCCTATGCGGAAGCAGTGTCCCGGGATGATTGGGCCTGGGTACGCAAGACCTTCAGACGTACGTTGCTATGGGGGATGTTGTTGGCAGTTTTCTTGATTGTGACATTGCTAATTGCTGCTCAACCTATCATTAGCCTGTGGACACAGGGAGTGATTAGCGTGTCCCTGCCGCTGGTGGGGTTGATGGCGCTCTGGACGATACTGGCCTGTTGGGGAAACACGTTTGCCTTCCTGCAGAATGGGCTAGGGCGCATCCGCATTCAGACCGTCGCCGGTCTTTGTCTGGCCTGCGTTAACCTTGGACTCTCTATACTCTGGGTTCAATCGTTCGGTGTCATCGGTGTGATTGCGGCCACCGTGGTGGCCTACGTCTGTATCCCGGCTTGGATAGTGCCAGTCGATGTGTGGTTGACACTCCGGCGGGCAAAATTGTGAGCCTCCAATGTCGTGAAGCCATGCAAGTTGTCGTAGACGGTCTCATTTACCGCATTCAACCCCATGGCGGTATTTCGCGCATCTACAATGAGGTGTTGCCGCGCATGTGTGATCAGGATGCCGACTTGCAAGTCACGCTTCTGACGCATGGCCGCTTGTTGCAACCAGTGCCTGCGCATCCCCGTATCACTCACCAACGGCTTTGGCCCGTAGACAGCCTGCTGCGCCCATCTCGGCTGTGGTCTCGTGCGCTGCCGCGCCTGCGCGCCTTGGTGCAACGCCGCTGGCTTGGCCCGGCACTTGGCCGATTGTGGCACTCCACGTATTACACCGAACCCGACGCCTGGGACGGCCCGGTGGTGGTGACGGTTGTGGATATGATCCATGAGCGCTTCGCTCACCTATTCAACAGCGCCGCCGACGTTGACTTCCGCCGCCTGAAGCAATGTTGCGTCATGGCCGCCGACGCCGTCATTTGCATCTCGGAGGCGACTCGGCACGACCTTGAACACTATTACGGTCAGCTGCGCGGCGCAGTGCATGTCATCCCACTGGCATGTGATCAGCGCTTTCGGCTATTGTCCGCCGACGCTCACATTGCGGGCCGGCCCTTTCTCCTATATGTGGGTGACCGCAATCACTACAAAAACTTCTGGGGCTTTCTTGAAACTTACCACACTTGGCCGGGGCGGGGCGGGGCCGATGTCGTGGTAGTCGGCAAACCATGGAAGCCGGCTGAACGGCAACGGTTGAGGGAACTTGGGCTGAGCGATCACGTGCGTCACGTCAGTATGGTGGATGATGAACATCTCTGCCGCTTGTACAACAGCGCGCTGGCCTTCGTCTCCCCCTCGCTGTACGAAGGTTTCGGCATCCCGCTGCTGGAAGCCATGGCATGCGGCTGCCCTATTGTCGCGTCCGATATTCCATCCACACGCGAGGTGGCCGACGGTTGTCCACTGTACTTCGATCCCACAGTACCTGCTAGTTTGTGCGCTGCGCTGGACGCCAGCGTGGCTGAAGGTCGCCGGAGTTTACGCGTGCAACATGGCCGGCAACGTGCTGAGTCCTACACTTGGGATGAGACCGCCCGCCGAACTTTGGAAGTTTATCGAACCGTGAGTGGAGGCTGAGAGTGCGTTGCCACGTGTGCTCTGAAATTGCGCTACCGTTCGGACGGGCTACCATGCTGGGCCGGCACAGTGTGCAATACTTTCAATGCTCGCGTTGTGGCTTCATCCAGACGGAGACCCCGTACTGGCTGGAAGAAGCGTACGCACATGCTATTACGCGTAGCGACCTAGGTTTAGTGGGTCGTAACATCCTATATTCGCGCCTAGTGCCACTTGTCATTGTCGCCTTTTTCAGTCGGCATGCCCGGTTTCTGGATTATGGCGGTGGATACGGGATATTTGTCCGGTTGATGCGTGACTATGGCTTTGACTTTTATCGACAGGATCGCTACACCGAAAACCTCTTCGCCGTTGGCTTTGACGCTGAGGACCAGCCGGGCGCGATCTATGAACTGGTGACTGCGTTCGAAGTATTCGAGCATCTCGCCCAACCGCTGGAGGAGATTGAAAAGATGTTGGCGTACTCGCGCAACGTGCTCTTCAGCACCCAACTGTTGCCCATATCCACACCCGACCTGAATACGTGGTGGTATTACGGGCTGGATCACGGCCAGCATATTGCGTTGTACTCACGCGGGTCGCTCCAAGAAATTGCTCGACATTTCGGTCTAAACGTATACTCGTGCGGCAGCGCGTTGCATCTTTTCACCGAAAAGAAGCTGCCGCCGGCCGCTTTTGCACTGATCGGACGATTGGGGCGTCGGGCCCCTTGGCTGGCTAAACTGGCGCATCGCCATTCGCTCCTCCCTGCTGACTACACAGCCCTAACCGGCCGACAGCCGGAATGACTATGGCCGCGCTACCGCTGCCGCGCCTCTCCATCATCACGCCCTCATTCAATCAGGCTCAATTTCTCGAAGCCACGCTGCGCTCGGTGCTGGATCAGCATTACCCTAATCTCGAATACCTCGTCATTGACGGCGGCTCGACCGACGACAGTGTCGCAATCATTCAACGCTACGCCGACCGGTTAGCGTACTGGGTGAGCGAAAAAGACCGGGGCCAATCGGACGCCATCAACAAAGGCCTGGCGCGCGCCACCGGCGAGATTGTGGCCTGGCTTAACTCCGATGACACGTACCTGCCCGGTGCGCTCGCCGCACAGGCTGGTTACTTGTGCGCCCATACCGATGTGGAGGTGGTGTATGGCGATTGCGTGTACACCGACGCTGACG
>JBQTJD010000673.1:0-4901 GCA_052387475.1 Anaerolineales bacterium
GCTGCAGATCGCGTCACTCCGGCGCGCTGGCATATCGACCCCATGGTGGCTCCTGATGCAAAAGCTACGACCATCAAAATTGTTCCGCGCTAAACAATTGAAACTCATGAACTAATGAGCAATAGCAAGGTCCGTGACGGACAATACCCGGCCGCGGTGTCAAGTATGGCAGTCACGACCTCCAACTAACGGATTAGAAAAGTAAATGCAAGCTTCTAATGAGCAACCGCTGGATGCTCCGAGTGTATTCACCATATGGCCTGGTTCGGGTATTCCGCCTGGCTCGGAGAACTGGACATGGCACGAGCAAACGATGCAGGTTCCTCATTCCTCGATTCCGACTCGGATGGTCAGGAACGTAGTTATCCCAACCGTCACGATGTTCAAACCGGCTGTGGGCAGTGCGAATGGCACGGCAATAGTCGTGGCGCCCGGGGGCGCGTTTCATTTTCTGATGATGGATCATGAAGGTTATGCTGTGGCGCATTGGCTTACAAAATTTGGCGTTACTGCATTTGTGCTGAAATACCGCGTACAACATACACCTGGGAACGATGCAGATATGCCAGCCTTCCTTGAACAATTGGCCGAGAATCTACCTCATCCAGACAAGACAGAAGTAAATCCACCAATGAGCTATCCACCGGCGGAGCAAGCCCGGTTCTGGGGCGAAGAAGACGGTCGTCAGGCGATACGCTTTCTGCGTCAACACGCCGCAGAACTGAGCATTGATCCGAACCGGATCGGGATCATGGGCTTTTCTGCTGGTGGTGGTATCGCAATCAATGCAGTATTGGAACATGATTCACTGAGCCGTCCAGATTTCGCTGCCGGTATCTACCCCGGCTATCGAAGCGTGACACCGGCGCCGGAAGATGCACCTCCCCTTTTTATTGCTATAGCCGATGATGACAAAGCCGTCGCGCCCATCTCTTCAGCGAGACTCTATGAGGCCTGGCACACGGCTGGTCAATCGGTAGAGTTGCACATCTTTGCCAACGGTGGGCATGGCTTTGGCATGCTCAGGCAAAATCTGCAATCGGATCCGTGGATCGATCTATTCAAGAATTGGATGGACTCACAAGGCTACATTTCTTCAGGGACGGGTCAGTGAATAGTGACAACTGGTTACAGCCACGACGGTCTCGACACCTTGCCATCCAAGAGCCGCACGATGACGAAAAGAATATGAAAACAGCCAGTTCCAACATTCGGGGAGCGGCCTCCCTCGTGCTGGCGATGCTGATCTTTTCCCTCCAGGATATCGCTGTCAAATGGATTGGCGGCGATTACCCTGTATTGGAGATCGTCATTTTTCGCAGCTTGATTGCCTTACCATGCACCCTCCTCTTTCTTCGTTTTGAAGGAAGGCGGGGACTACCAACCACGCGACAGGACAAGCTCGAGTACATACGTGGATTTTTCCTGTTTCTCTCTTTTACCACCTACATGATGGGGTTGGCGGCTCTACCTCTGGCTGATATCGCCGCGATTCGCAATTCAGCTCCGCTGATGATCACCTTCTTGTCGGTTGTGTGGCTGAGAGAAAAGGTTGGTCCGCGCCGCTGGCTCGCACTTTTCATTGGCTTTATGGGTGTTCTTCTTGTTGTCCGTCCCGGTTCGGCAACCTTCAATCTGGGTTCCACTTTTGCCCTGATTGCCACCCTCTTCTATGCGCTTTCGGTCATGGTCACGCGAAAACTGCAAACAACAGACAGCAGCGCAACAATGGCCTACTACAGTTCGCTCGTGTACCTGATTGCCGCTTTTGTTCTGGCGCCGCTTGCTATCGTTGTTGGAGAAATTCCTGACACCCATCCGAGTATTGCTTTTCTTTTTCGTGCCTGGACCATGCCAGCCCTATTGGATTGGATCATCATGTCTGGGTTGGGGTTGGTGTGGGCTGGCGGGATGTATTTCGTGGCCCGCGCCTACAGCCTGGCTCAAGCCTCGGTCGCTGCGCCGTTTGAATATGCGCCGTTGCTAATCAATGTGATGTGGGGCTTCGTCATCTGGCGGGAGATCCCAACGCTGACGACATGGGCAGGCGCCCTTTTGACGTTATCTAGTGGAATGTATGTTTTGTATCGGGAGCGAAAAGTAACGACCGAGATTGAAAAGGTCATTGATGAACAATCCCAGGCCGGAATAGAGGCTTAACCAGAGAAAGTATTTGAAAGGAGAAAACCATGGAATATGCTCGATTAGGTTCAACAGGAATGAAGGTCTCGCGCCTTTGCCTCGGCTGCATGGGGTTTGGGGACGCAGAGCGTTGGGTTCACAAATGGGTGCTCAACGAGGAAAACAGCCGGCCGATCATCAAGAAAGCCCTCGAGCTGGGGATCAATTTCTTCGATACGGCCAACGTCTATTCCATTGGGAAGAGTGAGGAAATCCTCGGGCGCGCTTTGAAGGACTTCGCCCACCGGGACGAGGTCGTCATCGCCACCAAGGTGCACGGCAAAATGCGCGAAGGCCCAAATGGCGGCGGATTGTCACGCAAGGCGATTCTGAGTGAGATTGATAAAAGCCTGAAGCGGTTAGAGACCGATTACGTTGATCTCTACCAAATCCATCGCTGGGATTATGAAACACCCATCGAGGAGACGATGGAAGCGTTAAACGATGTGGTGCGGGCGGGTAAGGCCCGATACATCGGCGCCTCGGCCATGTTCGCGTGGCAGCTCCAGAAGGCGCTGCATGTTGCCGAGAAGCATGGGTGGACCCGCTTCGTTTCGATGCAGGATCACCTGAACCTCCTCTACCGCGAAGAGGAGCGGGAGATGCTGCCGCTCTGTCGCGAGGAGAAGATCGGGGTGATCCCGTATAGTCCACTCGCATCCGGAAGATTGACGCGTGACTGGTCTTCGGAAAGCACGCTTCGCTCCGAAACCGATCAAATAGCGAAAAGCAAGTACGACGCGACAGCCGAAACCGATCGCCAGGTCGTGGAGCGAGTCGCGGAAATCGCGGAAAAGCATGGGGTTCCGCGCGTTCATATCGCGCTGGCCTGGCTGTTACAGAAGGAGCCGGTGACCGCGCCCATCATCGGGGCAACGAAGATCACGCATCTGGAAGATGCCGTTGGTGCTCTACCCATTAAATTGATCCAGGAAGAGGTCGCATACCTGGAAGAGCCGTATGTGCCGCATCGCATCGTTGGTCATCAGTAACTAGAATCACGAGGCAGGCATACCCATGACAACATGGACGAGTGACGAGCTTACCAGGATTGGAACAGCCGAAGAATTGCAGATCGCGTCACCGCGACGCGACGGCACGCTGCGAAAACCGGTGACGATTTGGGTTGTCCGCGTTGCTGACGATCTCTACGTCCGATCCGTTAAAGGGCGCACCGGCGCTTGGTTTCGTGGCACGCAGGCGCGCCACGAAGGCCACATCCGGGCTGGCGGCGTCAACAAAGACATCACCTTCGTGGAGGAGCCTACTCCCAACATCAACGATCAGATCGACGCTGCGTACCGCTCAAAGTACCGCCGCTACGCTGCAAGCATCACTGAAAGTATCGTGAGCCCTACGGCACGATCCGCGACCATCAAACTTGTGCCGCGTTCAACCGGCCCTTAGCCGCAGATACATTGCAGGCAACGTCTCTACGGCGCATCCAATCCCGCGCTGGTGACCAGTTCAAAGGCGATTTCGTTCACGCCGAACACACGCAGGAACAGCGTGGGCGAGTGAACTGTGCCGCGCACAAGAACCATGCCGCCGTCACTGACGATGTCGGTGAGCGTGACGCGGTTTGCTGCTGCGGCCAATGCTTCTTCGGCCAGCGTGTACGCGGAGGGGCGGCCCTCGACTTCGGTGAGCCGAAGTTCGTGCGTCGCGACTCCATTCACTTCAACAACGTCCACTGCCCGTGCCGCCGCCCGCGCGGCTTCATCCAGCGCCGCCTGCCCAATGCGCACGTTGCCGATGAACAGCGCCGCCTCCACCACCAGCGCCAGAATCAAAACCAGGCTCAGGCCGAACGCGAGTTGAAAGGCGCGATTGATCGTGACCAGCATACGGGCATTGTATCGCGCTACGAGACGCGGATCATGTCGCCCTGAGCGGCGTTCACTGTTCGAACGCCCGCGAAGGGCCTCTCCGAATTCAACGAGGCCCTTAGCGCGAGAAGACTAAACTATGCTTGACCTATGCGTCAGCGCTCAGGGCGACATTGTGAGAAGGTAGAATCCCCCCGTGCACATTCCGAGTGAACTCATCCATGCGTTGCGCGCGACCCGCAACATTGCCGTGCTTACCGGCGCAGGCATCAGCGCCGAGAGCGGCGTGCCCACATTCCGCGACGCGCAGACCGGATTGTGGGCGCAGTATCGGCCCGAAGACCTCGCCACACCGCAAGCCTTTCGGCGCGATCCGAAATTGGTGTGGGAGTGGTATGCGTGGCGGCGCGAATTGGTGAGCCGCGCCGCGCCGAATGCTGGCCACGTCGCTTTAGCACAACTCGCGTCGCAGGTTGAAGCTTTCACATTGATTACGCAAAAATGTGGACGGGCTGCATCAACGCGCGGGCAGGGCCAACGTGATTGAGTTGCACGGAAATATCACCCGCACAAAGTGTTTTGACTGCGAGCGGTTCGCCGAAACGTGGGTCGAAGATGGCAACATCCCACCAACGTGCCCGGCGTGCGGCGGATACCTGCGCCCGGATGTCGTGTGGTTTCACGAGCCGTTGCCGCATACGGCGTTGACCGCCGCAACGGAGGCGGCGCAGATTTGTAACGTATTCTTTTCAATTGGCACCAGCGGGATCGTGGAGCCGGCGGCCTCACTGCCATTTGAAGCGCTGCGGCACGGGGCGGTGGTCGTGGAAGTGAATCCGGATGACACGCCACTCACCGCTCACGCCACATACACATTGCGCGGCCCAGCGG
>JBQTJD010000674.1:0-5483 GCA_052387475.1 Anaerolineales bacterium
CGAAGGCCGTCAGCGGCCCCTCGCCGATGTTGAAGACCTCGTGCGGCACGCCCGGCTCGATGTAGATGAAGTCCCCGGTCTCGTTGATGACCGAATATTTCAGGTCGGGGCCGAAGTCGTGGCGCACCTTGCCCTCGACGATGTACAGCATCACCTCGAAGCCGTCGTGGATGTGCGCGTACGCAATCGCGCCCGGCGGCACCGTGGCGACGTTGACCGAGAGATTTTGCGAGCCGCAGTTGCGACCGGAAAGGCCTTGCTGATACTGGATGCCGTTCCAGCCGCGTTTGTGCTCCTGGTCTCGCCGCAGCACCTTGATCCCCTCGTGCGCTTCCACCAGTTCGGGGAGGACGGACTTATCTTCTCTCATTGTGAACTCTCCTGAACTTGGTGAGACCAACCGTGCATCTCATTGAGCCGCATTGTCATTCGCGCCGAGCGATCACAGCCAGTAATCGCAATCGCCCTTGCTCACCCAGCCGGTGTAGTTCGAGCCGAGCCAGGTGGCCGTACAAAAAGACCTCACTCCGTTCGGGGCGCTGCTAAACACCCCCCACTCGTACTCGTCCACGTAATCGTCAGTCGTGTCGCTGTCCGAGTCGTGTTTGGCGACGGCGCACGCCCGGCCATATACCCAGTAGCCGTAGTCGCTCTGAATCTCGGCCCGGGTGAAATCGCCGCCCCAGGTCTCGATATCGGCGCCCATCTTCCAGCCGACGGCGTAATTCTTCTTGAAGGCGCGAAAGCGCATCTTCGCACTGCCCCTGTAAAAGTAGAGGGTCGAAGGATTCCGGGATGCGAGGGTCGCGTTGTCGGCGCCGGCCTCGACCAGGGTGAAGTCCCCTTCGCCGAGTGCCGCCCGGCTGATCACTCGATCAAGCTCGCCCTGTCGCGGAAGAAGGTTGATGGCCTGAACGCCCCCGCCGCGAGCAGCGGGATCCGATACTTCGGCGGCGCGGAGGTCAAAGCGTTGCCCTCCGATGGTCAGCCAGCCGTGCTCGTCGGTGATCAGGTCGAGCACCGGGTCGCCGAAGGTGAAGATGGCCTGTCCGCCCTGGTTGAACCGCTGATACTTACCCGCCCGTGTCACCATGAACCGATGCCCCGTGGCGTGTGATTCCAGCGGGAAGGTCTGCGACAGATAGCCCAACAGGTCACCCTGATCCTTGAAGCGGTGACGCCCCATTTGCATCGCGCCGGCGCCGGCGGGGAAGCGCAGCTCGAGTTTGTTGGGTTTGACCAGCTTGAGCGCAACATTGGAGTCAGTTGGAAATTTGATTTTTTTCATGGCTGTCTCTCCTGATGTGGGACGATGAATGGCTGGGCCAGGTATTATCTGCTCCGCTCCCGACAGATTTCAACGAGGCCAGCAGCATCGCCAACGAACGTATCGAACGAATCAGCGAATGCGCGGCGCGCCCTGATCATTCGTTTATTCGTTGTTCATTTGTTGACGAAATAGCTTGCACTTGCGAGATCACCACCTCAATATCGGGCGGGCCTTTCTCAATCACAGATGCATTCCGCACGAAATCGTCTTTGTCCACAATCACAATCGCCCGCCGGCCGTTGCCTCGCTCCTCACGCCACAAGCCGTAGGCTTTGACCACCGCACCCTTGGGGTGAAAGTCGGCCAAGAGCGGGAAAGTCAGCCCACCAAGTGAGTCGGCAAAGGCGCGGTGCGAATGCACACTATCGACGCTGATGCCCAGAACCTGGGCGTTGAGCTGTTCGAAGCGAGGTAGATTTTCCTCGAACGAGATCAGCTCCGAGCGTCAAGTGTCGGTGAAGTCGAGCACATAAAAAGCCAGCACGACAGTCTTGCCGCGCAGGCTGCTCAGGCTCAACGGGCTGGGGCCGATGCTGGCCGGAAGTGAAAAATCAGGGGCCGGTTGTCCGACCGCAATAACGGCGTCAGTCATGAATGGGCCTCAGGGTGGAGAGAATAGAAAACCGCTCACGCATTGGCGCATCACCCAGCGCGTGCTACACTCGGCAAGCCAGTGATATCCAACTGAAAGCGAACGTTTGGTATGCGCGAATGTTAGCCGCTTTCGTGCGATTGTCAATTACAAAACACTCACGCTCCATTGAGGATCACACTACAAATGGAATATCGCAAATTGGGCCGCACCGGGCTGAAGGTCTCGGCTGTGGGATTGGGCTGTGGGAATTTCGGCGGCATCGGCAGCGCGCCGGCGTTTTTTGGCAAGGGTGAGACGGAGGCCGAGGCACACGCGCTGATGGATGCAGCGTGGGAGTTAGGCATCACGCTCTTCGATACGGCAGATGCGTATGGCGGCGGGCGCAGCGAAACCTATATCGGCAACTGGCTGCGCGCCAAAGGCCCGCGCGTGCGCGATCAACTTATCCTCAGCTCCAAAGTTTACAATCCCGTGGGCGATGGCCCGAATGACCGGGGCCTCGGTCGCCGACACATCATGCGTCAGATCGAAGCCAGCCTGCGCCGCCTCGGCACCGATCACCTCGATCTATACCTCATCCACGAACCCGATCCGGAAACGCCACTGGAAGAAACATTGCGTGCGCTGGATGATGTTGTGCGACAGGGCAAGGCCCGCTACCTCGGCGCGAGCAACATGCCAGCCTGGCTGATGACCAAAGCGCTGTGGCTCAGCGACAAGTACAGCCTCCATCGCTTCGAGTGGGTGCAGAACAATTACAGTTTGCTCGAACGTGATGACGAGAGAGAGATGCTCCCGTTGTGCGCCGATCAAGGTTTGGGCTACACGCCGTTCAGCCCGCTGGCGGGCGGCTGGCTCACCGGCAAATACAAATCCGCCAGCGATTTCCCGCCAGGCTCGCGCATGACGCTGCGGCCCGAGCCGTATCAGAAACTTTTGCAGCCGGAAACGTTTGCTGGGTTGGCGCGCCTGCAAGCCGAGGCCGACCAACGCGGTGTCAGCGGCTCACCAGTGAGCTTGGGCGGCCTCGCGCTGGCATGGGTGATGGCGCACCCACTCGTCACTGCGCCCATCGTCGGCCCGCGCAAGCCCGAGCACTTGCAGCCGGTGCGCGAGGCGCTGCAATTGAAATTGAGTCCATCCGAGCGCGACGAGATCGCGGGACTGCTCACCCAAGTGAAACAAGTGCCCTGAGCGGAGGCTCGCGCTTTGCGGGCCAAGCGCTGCATCCTTCGACTGCGCGGCCAACCGCAGGCCGCTCCGCTCAGGACGCTTCTTTTGAGACGTACTGATCATGGAGTAACATGAAAATCACGGATATCAAAACCTTCGTCGTCGGGGTGCCGCCGCCGCATTTTGGCGGGCGGTATTGGATTTTTCTCAAGCTCACCACCGACAGCGGGGTACGGGGTTACGGCGAAGTCTATTCGGTGCCGTTCCATCCGCGCGTGGTGGCGCAGATGATTGAAGACGTGTGCGCGCGGTATGTCATCGGCGCCGACCCGTTCAAGATCGAGCGTCTCTGGCGCATCGTCTATTCGAGCGGTTACACACAGCGCCCAGACACCTCCATCCTCGGCATCCTCAGCGGCCTCGAAATGGCATGCTGGGACATTGTGGGCAAGGAACTGAATAAACCCATATACGAGTTGCTCGGCGGGCGTGTGCACGAGAAGCTGCGGTCGTACACTTATCTTTATACCGAAGCAGCTGACAAAACCGATGTGTATGTTGATCCGGATTTGGCCGCTCAGCGGGCGGCGGAATACGTTAAGCTTGGCTTTACGGCAGTCAAGTTTGATCCGGTCGCGCCCTATTCGGCTTTTGATCCGCGCCAACTTTCGCTTGAAGCGCTGGACTTAAGCGAGCAGTTCGTCAAGAAAATTCGTGAGGCGGTGGGGAGCCGGTGCGATTTGCTGTTTGGCACGCACGGGCAGATGACTACCTCCGGTGCGATCCGTTTGGCGAAGCGGCTCGAACCGTACGACCCGTTGTGGCTCGAAGAGCCGGTGCCGCCCGAGAGGCCGGAAGAGATGGCCGTCGTCGCGCGACAAACCAGCATCCCGATTGCAACGGGTGAGCGCTTATCCACCAAGTATGAATTTGCTCGCGTGCTGGAGACGCGGGCGGCCTCCATCCTGCAAATGGCGCTTGGGCGGGTGGGGGGCTTGCTCGAAGGCAAGAAGATCGCGGGTATGGCCGAAGCCCATTACGCGCAAATCGCGCCGCACCTGTACTGCGGCCCAATCGAAGGCGCGGCCAACATCCAGCTTGCCACATGCAGTCCAAACTTTTTGATTCAGGAAAGCATCCAGACCTGGGGCGGCTTCCATACGACTGTTTTGAAAGAACCCATCCAGTGGCAGGACGGCTACATCCTTCCACCGACCAAGCCGGGGCTGGGCGTGGAGTTGAATGAAGATGTGCTGGCGAAATATCCTTACACCGGAAACCTGCTGCACTTGGAAATGCTGGATCGGCCACTCTAGCCAGACCGACGCGGTTTCAGGCGAAGGGCGAACACGTTCGCTGCTTCGCACAACCGCGTCGGTCTTTGTGAGGTGAAATGGAAATCGGTTTCATCGGAATTGGTAATCTTGGCCAGCATCTTGCCCGGAGCCTGTTGCGCGCCGGATTTCCACTCACTCTCCACGATCTAAATCGCGCTGCGGCGGATAGCCTGCTGGCCGGCGGCGCGCAATGGGCAGCTTCACCCAAAGCGCTCGCCGCCAACGTGGATACAGTGATTACGTGCCTGCCCTCACCCGCTGCTGTGACAGCGGTCGTGGCCGGGGAGAACGGCGTGCTGAGTGGACTCCAGCCTGGGGGAACGTGGATTGATATGAGCACCAACGACTTTCACGAGTTACAGCGGTTGGCGCAGCTGGCGGCCGAAAAAGGTGTGGCGTGCCTCGAAGCGCCAGTGACAGGTGGCGTACACAAAGCGGCCTCGGGAGACATCACGGTGATCGTGGCAGGAGAGCAAGCCGTGTACGAGACGCATCGGCCGGCATTTGAAGCGATGGGCGGGCGTGTGTTTTACATGGGGCCGCTGGGCAAGGCCTCGGTGATCAAGGTCATCACCAACATGCTGGCCTTCATCCATCTGGTCGCGGCGGGTGAGGCGCTGATGCTCGCCAAGCGTGGCGGCGTTGATTTGGCGCAGGCCTTTGAGGTCATCAAGGCCAGTTCGGGCAACAGCTTTGTGCACGAAACCGAGAGCCAGGTGATTTTGAGTGGCAGTTACAATATCGGCTTCACGATGGATTTGGCGTGCAAAGACCTGCACTTCGCCCACGAGCTGGGCCGTGAATTTGGCGTGCCACTCGAACTGGCGGGGATTGTCGAGCAGACTTTCATCCGTGCCCGCTCGCAGTACGGTGGGCAGGCCTGGTCGTCCCAAGTGGTGAAGCTGTTGGAGGACGCGCTCGGCACTAATCTACGCGCGCCGGGTTTCCCGGAAACATTGACCGCATAGTTTTCGCCCTCACCCTTACCCTCTCCCTCCGGGAGAGGGAACGCGCCGTCTTATTTCCGAGACCACTCCCCTCTCCCAGC
>JBQTJD010000675.1:0-4948 GCA_052387475.1 Anaerolineales bacterium
CGCCCCTCGGCAACGAGGAGAATGACATGAGCCAGACAACTATCGCTATCACTTCCAACACAACTCGAAGCGGAGCCAGCCGATTCTGGCAGTCCGCCGCGCCCTACCTGTTCGTCTCGCCGTTCTTCATCCTGTTCTTGGTCTTCTTCCTCGGCCCAACCCTGTTTGCGTTCTACATTAGCTTTCAGGATTGGACCGGGGTGGGTTCTTGGAGTTGGGTTGGTTTCAGCAATTATCAAAAGCTGTTCACCGACCGCATCTTCCTAGCCTCGGTGACCAACACGCTTTACTACATGGTGGCGAACACCCTGATTCTGATTCCACTGCCGCTCCTGCTCGCCGTTGCCCTAAACTCGCCTCTGACGCGCGCCAAAGGCATTTTGCGGACGATCTACTTTTCGCCTTACCTGACGGCCCCGGTCGTGGTCAGCCTGGTGTTCCTGACCATGTTCGACTGGCACTATGGCCTGTTCAATCAGATTTTGATGTCACTCGGCCTGACGGAGGAAGGCATCAACTGGACGGGCAGTATGGAGTGGGTTAAGTTCGCAGTCGTCATCGTGCTGGTCTGGCGCTGGACGGGGTACAACATGGTCTACTTTCTGGCCGGGCTTCAGACCATCCCGCAAGAGTTATATGAGGCGGCCACCGTAGACGGCGCAGGCGAGTTTCAGAAGTTCTGGTTTATCACCGTGCCGATGTTGCGCCCGGTCCTGCTCTTTGTCGGTGTCGTCTCCACCATTGGCGCCTCGCAGATCTTTGACGAACCCACGATGCTCACTGGGCCGTCTCAGATGTTGGGTAGCCCCGGCTTCTCCAGCCTGAGCATCGCGCAGGAGATCTTCCGTGAGGCCTTTATGAACTTCAACTTCGGCTACGCCTCAGCCATCGCCGTCCTAGTATTCATCGTCTTGGCGGCCCTCTCTTGGCTTCAGTTCCGCCTCATGCGGGGTGGGGAAATCTAAACCGCATCCGTAATACCCGCGAGTTCTTGACCCCGGAGCTACTACCATGAAAAGCACTTCACTCGGCTATCGCTTCTGGCGCAGTCTGCCTGCCATACTCCTGAACACCTTTCTGTGGCTCACCGCTTTAATCATCCTCGTGCCATTCGCCTGGATGATCACCTCGGCGTTCAAGCCAGTGTCGGAATTATTCGTCACGCCGTTGACCCTGCTCCCCAAACAGCCCACCCTTCAGAACTTCGCCGACCTGTTCGCGGCGACGTCCACATCGGCGCAAGGGTCATCGGCGGCCTTTCCCCGCTGGTATCTCAATAGTATCCTCGTCGCCACGATTTCAACGCTCTTGATTTCATTTTTTTGCTCGCTGGCCGGCTTTGGTTTTGCCAAGTACAAGTTTCGCGGCAAGAACTTGATGATGAGCGTGGTGCTGGGCTCGATGGCTGTACCCTTCATCGTAGTGACCATCCCGCTCTTCATCATGATGGCGAATCTGCAATTGCTCAATAACTTCGCCGCGCTTATCCTGCCGTTCATGGCCCCGGCCTTCGGCATTTTCATGATGACGCAGTACATGCGCAGCCTGCCCGATGAGCTTCTCGATGCCGCCCGGATTGATGGCGCTTCCGAGTTCCGCATCTACTGGCAGATTGTGCTGCCGCTGATTCGCCCGGCGTTGGGAGCGTTGGCTATCTTCATGTTCCTGCAAGTTTGGAACAGCTATTTCTGGCCGTTGCTGATTATGAACGACACCGCGAACTACACCCTGCCGGTTGGCTTGGGGGCCATCCGGGGGGAGAATTTCAAACTAGAGAATTATGGCCGGGTGCTGGCCGGTTCGGTCCTCACCAGCGCTCCGATGGTTCTGGTGTTCCTCGCTTTGCAACGCCAGTTCATTAGCGGCCTAACGATGGGGGCGGTCAAAGAATAAGAAAGTGTGAGATGACACCCTCGAGAATCCGTTGGGGTATTTTGGGCACAGGCAACATCGCTAAAGCCTTCGCCGGGGCGCTCGCACGTGCGCCGGATGCAGAGATTACAGCCGTCGGCTCGCGTTCCAGAGAAACGGCGCTGGCTTTCGCACAGGCCTTCGGCGTCAAACGCGCTCATGCCAGTTACGAGACGCTGGCCGGTGATCCGGATGTTGACGTGATCTATGTGTCCTCGCCCCACTCCAGCCACGCCGAGCACACGCTCTTGTGTCTGAACGCGGGCAAGGCCGTGCTGTGCGAAAAACCTTTAGCCCTCAATGCCGCACAAGCTCAGACCATGATCCGCACAGCGCGCGAACACAACGTGTTTTTGATGGAGGCGATGTGGACGCGCTTCTTCCCGGCGATGGAGCGTTTTCGTGAACTGGTGGCCGAAGGCGGCATCGGCGAGCCGCGCCTGCTGGCCGCCGACTTCGGTTTCCGCACCGACTTCGATCCCAAAAGCCGCTTATTCGACCCGGCCCTGGGCGGCGGCGCTTTGCTGGATGTGGGGGTGTACGCCGTGTCGCTCGCTTCGATGGTGTTCGGTTCGGCCACCGGCGTGACCGGCCTGGCGCACCTCGGGCCGACGGGCGTGGACGAACAAGCGGCGATGGTCTTGAGTTATCCCAGCGGACAACTAGCCGTGCTCTACACCGCGACGCGCACTGAAAGTCCGCAGGAGGCCACCCTGCTGGGAACGGCGGGACGAATCCGCATTCACTCCAATTGGTGGCGGCCCGAACGCCTAACACTGCACACCGCCGCCGGCGAACAGACATTAGAGATACCTTACGACGGCAACGGCTACCATTATGAAGTAGAGGAAGTCCAGCGTTGCTTACGGGAGGGGCGGCGCGAGAGCGCGCGGATGCCGTTGGATGAATCCTTAGCCGTCTTGCGTACGATGGACGCGTTACGGGTGCAGTGGGGAGTGCGTTATTCGGAGGAACAGGAATGATGTTGTACAACCACATCCAAGGCCTCGACCAGCCGGTGTCGCGGCTGGTGCAGGGTGTGATTACCGCTAGTACAGATACACAAGACAGCGCCTTCCGGTTGATGGATGCGGTTTGGGAACTCGGCGGCAACGCCTTCGACACCGCGCACATCTACGGTCAGGGCGAGTCCGAGCGCACACTGGGGAAATGGATTCGCGAGCGGGGCGCGCGCGAGCGAGCCGTCATCATCACTAAGGGCGCACATCCCGACGGCGATGGTCGTGCCCGCGTGACACCTGACGACATCACCCAGGATTTGATGGAATCGCTCGAGCGGCTACAAATCGAGACGATTGACCTATACCTTCTGCATCGCGATGACCCCTCGGTTCCAGTCGGGCCACTTGTGGAAGTCTTGAACGAGCATCACCGCGCGGGCCGCATCCGGGTGTTCGGTGGCTCCAACTGGTCACACATGCGCCTGCGCGAGGCGAACGAATACGCTACCGCGCACAGCCTCACGCCCTTTGGCCTCACCAGCCCCAACTTCAGCCTCGCGGAGCAAGTTGCGCCGCCTTGGGAAGGTTGCCAAAGCATCAGCGGCGAAGCGGGCCGGGCCGCGCGTGAGTGGTATGCCCAGAGGCATATGCCAATCTTTGCGTGGTCAAGCCTGGCGGGCGGATTCTTTTCGGGGCGCTTCCGCCGCGACAACATCGATACGTTCACCGATTACTTTGACAAGTTATGTGTCACCAGCTATTGCGTCGAGGCCAATTTTGTGCGGCTGGAGCGGGCGCAAGCGATGGCCCACGCGAAAAATGTATCCTTGCCACAAATCGCCCTCGCCTACGTGCTGAACCAACCGCTCAATCTCTTCGCCCTCGTCGGCAGCCGTACGGGCGAGGAGTTCCGGGCCAACGCCGAAGCCTGCGCCGTCACGCTCACGCCGGCCGAACTGGCCTGGCTGGAAAACTGATGATTAAGTGACCTATGCCCATAAGATGGATTGCTACCTCACCTACCGCCACCTGGCACGAACGCGCGCCGCAACCGGCGCAGGCTGAGCCACAACTCACAATCACCAACCGCCTCCGGCAAACGATTGACGGCTTCGGCGCGTGTTTCAACGAAATTGGTTGGCAGACCCTGCAAACGTTGCCCGAAGCCCGCCAGCAACAGGTGCTACGCCACCTTTTTGATTCAGTGTCAGGTTGCGGCTTCCGCTTGGGCCGCGTGCCCATCGGCGCGAGTGATTTCGCGCTCGAATGGTACAGCCTCAACGAGCACGATGGCGATTTGGCGATGGAGCACTTCTCCGTCGCGCGCGATGGGCGCCACCTCATCCCGTTTGTCCGAGCGGCGCTGTCCCTCCAGCCGAAACTCAGCCTGTCCGCATCACCATGGAGCCCGCCCACGTGGATGAAAGCGCCGCGCGTCTACAACGGCGGGGCGCTGCGCTGGACGCCGGAGATTCTTGAAGCTTACGCCTTGTATCTCCGTCGCTTCGTGGAAACCTATCAAGCCGCTGGCTTGCCAGTTCGGCAACTTCATGTTCAAAACGAGCCGGACTCGGCGCAGATTTTTCCTTCGTGCCTCTGGACGGGCGCAAAGATGCGCGACTTCATCCGCGACTACCTCGGCCCGGGCTTCCGCGCGGCTGGCGTGGCCTGTGAAATCTGGGCCGGAACGCTCGAGCGCCCCGACTACGATGCCTGGGCGCACACTATTTTGCGCGATCCGTGCGCGCGGCAATTCGTGGCCGGGGTCGGTTACCAGTGGGCGGGGAAAGGGGCGGTGCAACGCACCCACCAAAGCTGGCCTGAGCTTCGGTTGATGCAGACCGAGAATGAATGTGGTGATGGGGAAAATACCTGGACTTACGCACACTATGTATTCAATTTGGCGCATCATTACTTGAGCAACGGCGTCAACAGTTACATGTATTGGAACATGTTATTGCCACCCAGCGGGCGGAGCACTTGGGGGTGGCATCAAAACAGCCTGATAACGATTGATCCGGTTCAGCAGACGGTGACCTACAATCCAGAGTTCTACGTCATGAAACATTTCGCGC
>JBQTJD010000676.1:0-2908 GCA_052387475.1 Anaerolineales bacterium
AAGTATTAGGGGTGAGGGATTAGGGATTAATCCCTCACCCCTAATCCCGCGCCAGATAGCATGCAAGGTTTTTCTGGATTTCCTGAAGGCAAACTCCGCACCGTGCCGGTGCCGGAGCCGTTCTTCACCGAACTGCTGCCCGCCATCGATCATCTTGGCGAACTGAAGGTGACGCTGTACACATTCTGGCGGCTGAGTGTGATGGAGGGCCAGTATCGGTTCCTGCGACGCGAGGACTTCGCCCGCGATGAGATCTTCATGCGTGGGCTGGCGGCCTCCCCCCGGCAAGCGCAGGAGATCCTCGATGACGCGCTCGAACGCGCCGAGGCGCGCGGCACGTTGCTGTATGCCTTCATCGAAGATGCGGACGCGCGGCACGATTTGTACTTCGTTAATTCGCCGAAGGGCCGCGAGGCGCTGGCGAAACTGGAGGTCGGCGAGTGGCGGCCGGATGAGTTGGGCGGCGCGGTAACGCTCAGCCACGTGCGCTCGAACATCTTCGTGCTGTATGAGCAGAACATCGGCCCGCTCACGCCGATGATTGCCGACGAGTTGCGTGATGCGATGGCGCACTACCCGGCGCAGTGGATCGAGGACGCGATTCGGGTGGCGGTGCGGAATAACATCCGCAAACTCAAGTACATTCAAGCAGTGCTCGACCGGATGAAATCGGAGGGACGCGTTGAACAACCTCAAGAAACCGCTGGCCAAGATCTCAGTCGATACGACGGCTATCTCCCCTATGCGGCAAACGCCGGAAACGGCGATGACGGCAGCGAGTGAGCCGCGACAGCGCCGAACTGACGTCGGCGTAGGGGACCCGGATTGCCCGAAGTGCCACGGCCTCGGTTACGTGCGGGTCGAGCGCGACTTCACCGACCCAAACTTCGGTAAAGTTTCGGTGTGTTCATGCCGCCTGCCTCATCTGCAACTACTGCAAGCGCAGCAACTGCGCGCCGACAGCAACATCGAATCGCTGGCGGGTAAGACGTTCGAGAACTTCCTGCCAGAGGGCGTCAGCCCTGACCCGCACATCCGCGCCACGGTGCACGCGGCATATGATCGCTGTAAAGCATTTGCCGAGAAGCCCGAGAACTGGCTGCTCCTGATCGGCACGTACGGTTGCGGCAAGACGCACCTGGCTGCGGCCATCGCCAATCACTCGCTGGCCAACGGCCTGCCCGCGCTCTTCCTCAACACGCCTGACCTGCTCGACTTTTTGCGTGAGACCTTCGCGCCCAAATCCGAGACGACGTATAGCGACCGCTTCGACGAAATCCGCGACGCGCCGCTGCTCATCCTCGACGATCTGGGCACCGAAAGCCCGACGCAGTGGGCGATTGAGAAGCTGTATCAACTGCTCAACTATCGCTACAACGCCCACCTGCCCACCGTCATCACCACCAACAAGCGCATCGAGGATATCGAGCCGCGCGTGGCCAGCCGCTTGAGTGATCGTGAGATGGTAATGCAGTTCAATCTGCTTGCGCCCGATTTCCGCGCCGGCAAGCTCGGCATTTCGGCTGATATTTCCACGCTCACCCTGCATCGCAATCAAACCTTCGAGTCATTCGACCATCGTGCCGAACTGACCGGCGAGGGACGGCAGCTCTTTCACAACGCCATCAGCGCCGCGCGCGAATACGCCGACGACCCGCATGGGTGGTTTGTATTGACTGGATACAACGGAGCAGGCAAGACCTATCTCGCTGCCGCCATCGCCAACCAGCGCGCGCAGGCCGGCAAGCCCGTCATCTTCATCACGTACCAAGACTTGATGGACCTTTTTCGCAGCGGGAACCGTGAGCAGGAGGAGCGCAATTCGAAGGCGTTGCAGCAGATTCGCAATATCGAGTTTTTGGTGCTCGACGACGTGAGCGTGCAGCTCAGCACTTCCGGTTATTACCGCGAGCGCTTTTTTCAAATCTTCACCCACCGTTTCGACGCGCAGTTGCCCACGGTGCTCACCACCTCCGCCGATGAGAAGGAGCTCGACCCGCGCATCAAGAGCCGCATCTATCTCAGTGATCACTGCCAGGTGCACGTGCTGAAGGTGGAGGCGTACCGAGGGAAGAAGAAGGCGCGGAGGAAGTAAAGTGAGACCTTCGGGGTAACGATGTGGACTAAACGATTCGGGGAAGACCGCAGCGGTTTCAGGCGAAGGGCGAACACGTTCGCTGCTTCGCGCAACCGCTGCGGTCTATCCATCAGCATTTTCGTCCTCTTGGCCGCCTGCGCGCCCGCCGCGACCGAGCCGCTGCCCACGCTCATCCCCACGGTCGCGCTCGTCGTGCCGGTGAGCGGTGAGCCGGCAACACCGCTGCCCGTTACACCCTCCGCGCTGATCCCGTCGCCCGACCCGAAACGGCCCACCGACACACCCGAGCCGACCGGCACGCCGCTGATCGCGCCGCCGCCCTCCCCCACCGCGTATATCCCGCTCGCGCCGCTCATCTTCCATCCAGCGGGCGAGTTCATCATGGGCTCGCCGCCCGGCACCGATGCCAACGCGCTCGAGTCCGAGAAGCCGTCACATCCGGTTACGCTTTCGGCGTTTTGGATGGAGCAGTACGAAGTGAGCAACGGGCGCTATGGGCTGTGCGTGCAAAAGCGTGTGTGTTCGGAGCCGGTAGAGGTGAAATCGCGCACGCGCAGTGATTACTACACCAACCCCGGTTACGCGGAATTCCCGGTCATCAACGTTACATGGGATCAGGCGCGGCGATTTTGTGATTGGGCCGGTGGCCGTTTGCCGACCGAGGCCGAGTGGTAGTACGCCGACCGCTTCAACGATGGGCGCCGCTTCCCGTGGGGCAACGATGAGGATCTAGGACGCGGCAACTTCCAGCGCGGCGAAGGCAGCGACACCGAGCGGATTGACTCGTACCTCGGCACGGCCACGGCGTTG
>JBQTJD010000677.1:0-11658 GCA_052387475.1 Anaerolineales bacterium
CCAGCAACACCCCAAACAGACATCCCAACACCTGACTCAGTGACATCTTTAATTTTTCCTTTCTTGCTCTTTTGTTTTCTGTACACAAACAATGGCTGCATCCAACACGCTGACTAACAGGGCTTTCTCTTCGGGTGTAAAGAGATTTGGAGTCATACAACCTTCCAGGATACTATAAAGCAGCACTCTATCATTGATGATTGGCCTGTCCTTTGAAAAACCAAGGGACATTTCCTTCTTCTTCTTCTTTTTCTTCCTTCTTTCCAGGACTCCAGATCCCCTGCAACTGATTTCAAACTAAACAAAACCAACTTCTTTTATACACATTTTTCTGCGCCTTCTCCGCACTCTCCGCGCCTTCTCCGCGCCTCCGCACCCATCTGCGCCAACAAAATATCCATCCACACTCTCTGCGCCCATTTACCCCCCCCCCCTCCCCATCTACCACCACCACCACCAAGCGCTTGCCGCAACCTGTCTTTTGCTTCGGTTTCATTCCCACTGTCATGAACTTCGATGGCAGTATCGATTTCGCTTCCCGCAAGCCATACTACGTCAAGGATGTAAGGTGATTTTGGCTCGGCTGTGTAAGACTTTCGAACATCAAAGCCTGACCATTCGCCAATTTGCGCCAGCATATCAATCGTGCGCTCGTGCAGTGAGTTGCCCTCAAGTGCGGCTTCGGCCAGAATCGCACCTTTAACTTCATCAAATCCCGCCTGAAGCGATTGAGATGTTGGGATTGGAGAAAACGGGATTCTAGGTATGACAGGAGAAATGTAGTCGAAACGATTCAAGAACTCTCGGGCATCGACATCAGATCGCCCGTGACCGATTTTCATCATCAAAGTATCGCCTTCTGGGCGAACTTGCAGAAACCAATGTCCTTTGCGATTTGGCGCTATGCCGTCGTACCACTCAAAAATCTTATCGTCAGGTATGAACACCACAGTATTCTCATCACCACAAATGAAGCATTCGATAAATCTTTGTTTATTACGCCACTGGCTCAGCCGGTGCGTATCGAGAAAAAACCAGTAATGGCCCTTCTCCATCAATCCGGAATAACGCACATCAATTAGCACCTCATTGAAAGTCGTATAAACACTCGCCATTCTAGGCACAGGCTCGACGCGCTTAAAAGGTTTGATCTTGGCGATAAATCTTTCTCTGACGAGTTTGTTTGTCGCAGCCATATCAGGTCTTTGTCAGTGCTGAAATTGCCAGTGTTTCTTAAGCGGCATCATTCCTCATCTTCGTCAATCGTCGCCACCGGCAGCGCCTCGCCCGCCAATTTAGCCGCCTGCTCGCGCGCGGACAGTTCATCAATGAATGGATCAAGGTTGCCATCCAGCACGGCGGGCAAGTTGTAGATCGAGAGGCCGATGCGGTGATCGGTGACGCGCGACTGAGGGAAGTTGTACGTGCGGATCTTCTCGCTGCGTTCGCCGCTGCCCACCTGCGCCTTGCGCTCGGCGGCCTCGGCTTTCTGGCGGCGGTTGGCCTCCATGTCGTACAGCCGCGCGCGCAAGATGCCCATTGCCCGCATCCGGTTCTGCGTCAGCGAGCGCTCATCCTGGCACGTCACCACCAATCCCGAAGGCAAGTGCGTGATGCGCACGGCGGTGGCGTTCTTCTGCACGTTCTGCCCACCCGCGCCGTTGGCCCGGTAAGTATCCAGCTTGATGTCGCTGGCGGGGATGTCGATCTCGACTTCATCCATCTCGGCCAGCACCGCCACGGTGACGGTCGAGGTGTGGATGCGGCCCGCGGACTCGGTGAGCGGCACGCGCTGCACGCGGTGGACGCCGGACTCGAACTTGAGCCGCGAGTATGCGCCCTTGCCCTTTACCTCGAACACTGCTTCTTTGTAACCGCCCACGCCGGTCGCGTTCATCGAGATGATTTCGGATTTCCAGCCGCGCTCTTCGGCGTAGCGCGTGTACATGCGGAACAGGTCAGCGGCAAAGATGCCGGCCTCCTCGCCGCCCGCACCGGCACGGATTTCGAAGATGACGTTTTTGTCATCACGCGGGTCCTTCGGCACAAGCATCATCTTCAGCCGTTGCTCCAATGGCTCTTGCCGCGCTTCAAGTTGTTTAATCTCGTCGGCGGCGATGCCGGCCATGGCCGGGTCGGTGAGCAATTCGCGCGCGCCGTCCAAATCCTTGAGCAGCGTCTTGTACTCGCGATACGCGGCGACGACTTCCTCCATCCCCGCGCGCTCTTTGGCGTACTCGGTGATTTTGGCGTAGTCGCCGCCCGCGCCCTCGGCGAGCAGACGGTTAAGTTCGTCGTAACGCGTTTCGGTACTGGTAAGTTTGTCGAACATCTTGAAAAGAAGTCAGGAGTCAGAATTCAGAAGCCAGAATGGTCGTTTCTGACTCCTGACTTCTGACTCCTGTATACGACTTGAATAGCTACCCTGCGGCTTTCAATCTTTCAATGATTACTTTGAATTTTGCTTCGGCCTCAGCTTTGGGGAACTGCGCCGTGCCCGCGCCTTTGTGACCGCCGCCGCCGTACTCGGCCAGCAGCTTGCCGACGTTGGTCTGGCACGTACGATTGAAGATGCTGTGCCCGAGGGAGATCGTGCTGATAGCGCCATCCTTGCCATCGAATACCCGCGCCGAGACGTTGGCCTGCGGGAAGAGCGTATAGATCAGAAAGCGGTTGCCGGGCGGGATGTTCGCCAGCCCGCGGAAATCGGTCACCACGACGTTGCCATCCAACTTCGAGTGCTTGAGCAACGCCTCGCGGTACGCTTCGTCCTCCGCGCGCAACCGTTCCACCATCAGCTTCACTTCTGGCACGTGCAGAATTTCATCCAGCGGTCTGGTCTTGAGCAGATCAATCAGCATGATGAAGTACATCTGCAATTCGATATCTTTCAATCCGGTGCGTGGATCCACGGTGTACGACAGCAGCACGTAATCACGCGGGTTGAGGACGTCATCCGTCGTAAGCTGGGCGCTGTCAATCCTATCGGTGGCGGCGATGAGCTCTTTGAACTTGTTGATCTTGTCGTTGGCGTCGCCGTGATAGTGATCGTAAATCAGCCGCGCGGCGCTGGGTGACAGGGCAAACTTGCCGGGAACCGAGGTGAAAGCCGCCATCGGCGCGCCGAAATCCTCTTCGGAGGAATGATGGTCAAACCATAGCACGCAGTTGGGATGGTACGGCAGGTTGGCGATCACCGAGTTCTCGGGAACGAGGACCTTGCCATCCTGAATGTCCTTCGGATAGGCAAATTGAATCGCATCGACGTGCTCGACGGAAGACAGCAATACGGCACAGACGAGGCCATCCCAGTCGGCGCGGGTGATCAGACGCATGGCTTATGACTCCTATCAATATGACAGGGGCATTATAGCCTGAGACCGGCAAAACTTCACGGAATCGACAACTTATTGACTCGCTTTCTCCGCCAACGGTATAATCATCTCCACAGCGTTAGCACTCAAAAGATAGGAGTGCTAACTGTTGTTTTGGACTATGGAAACACTCAGCGCCCGGCAAGAACTCATTCTCAGCCTCGTCATTCGGGAACATACGGATGCCGCCCAGCCTATCGGCTCGAAAGGGCTGGTGGAGAAGTACCACCTGGGCGTAAGTTCGGCCACCATCCGCAACGAACTGGCAGCGCTGACGGAAAAAGGCTTTCTCAAGCAGCCGCACACTTCGGCGGGGCGTGAGCCGACGGAAGCCGGCTATCGTTACTTCGTGCAACGGTTGATCGGGGAGACGGAACTGCCAGCGACCGAGCAGCGGCTCATCAGCCACCAGTTTTATCAGGCCAAGGGCGATGCGGCGCAGTGGATGCGGCTGGCGGCCTCCGTGCTGGCGCAACATGGCAAAGGCGCGAGCCTGGTGACCGCCCCACAGCAGGAACGCGCGCAGTTCAAACATCTGGAGTTGATCTTGACGCAAGGCCGGTTGGTGCTGTTGGTGCTGGTGCTCAACGGCGGCGAAGTCCGCCAGCAAATGCTCACGCTGACGGAACCGGCCACACAGGCGAGCCTTAGCGCTTCCGCCGCACGTATCAACGCCGAATGTTTGGGCAAGAACACCGACGATGTGGCCGCCCAAATCACCCACATGCCGGCCCTCGAACAGGAGGTGCTGCGGTTGGTGGCGGAGATGATGCGCAAGAGCGAAGGCTCGGCCGGCGTGGACGTGTTTCGCGATGGCATGAGCAATGTGCTCGCCCAACCGGAGTTCGCCAAATCCGAATCGGCGCAACAGGCGCTAAAGGTGTTGGAAGAGCGCACCTATCTCGAAGACTTCCTCGGCAAGGCCCTCTCGCCGCAAATCGGCGGGGTGCAGGTCGTCATCGGCGGCGAGGATAACTGGGAAGAATTGAAAGAGTTCTCGATGGTGCTGACGCGTTATGGGGTTCCCGGCTATGCCACCGGCGCGCTCGGCGTGCTCGGCCCCAAGCGCATGGCGTATGGCCGCGCCATCTCCACCGTGCGCTACGTGGCCGGGTTGATGAGCAGCCTGATTTACGAGATTTATTTCGAGTGACGCTAACCTATTTCAGACAGCGCCAGTGGATAATGGCGCGTCGTTGTTAGCCACACGATTGGTGATTGAACTATGGGACACGAAAACGCAACCACACCTGAGGCGGCCTCCTCGGCGGAAGCCGCTGCCCCGAATGGAAACGCCGCGGCTCCCGAAACAGAGGCGGTCCCTCAAACAGACCTGGCCGCCCTGCAACGTGACTATGAAGCCTTGAAGGCCAAATCCGCCGAATACCTCGACGGCTGGCAGCGCTCACAGGCCGAGTTCCAAAACTACAAGCGCCGCGTCGAGCGTGAACGCACCGAGATGATGCAAGGGCTGACGGGCAAGGTACTTGCACGGTATCTCGACATCCTGGACGACTTCGACCGCGCCATCAAAGGCCAGCCCGTCGATGGCGAAACCGCCAATCCCGATTGGGCGAAGTGGACCGAGGGCATCAACTTGATCTACCGCAAGTTTCAGAACGTGTTAGACGCGGAGGGCGTGGTTCGCATTGATGCGGAAGGCAAAGACTTCGACCCGACTCTGCACGAGGCGGTCGTCCACGACGAGAGCGACGAGCACACCTCCGGCCAGATCATCGAAGTGCTACGGCATGGATACAAACTTGGCGACCGGGTCATTCGACCGGCGCTGGTGAAAGTCGCAAAATAGAGAACTAGAGGATTGGAGAATTCACTAATTCTCCAATCTCCAAATTCAGGAGCGTATGTATGGCAAAGATTATCGGCATAGACCTCGGCACCACCAACTCGGTCGTGGCCGTTATGGAAGGCGGCGAGCCGGTGGTGATCCCGTCCTCAGAAGGTTCACGCTTGATCCCCTCTGTAGTGGCCGTCAACCCCAAGACCGGCGAGCGCAGCGTGGGGCAGGTGGCGCGCCGGCAGGCAGTGCTCAACCCGGAAAACACCATCTTCTCCGTCAAACGTTTCATGGGCCGCAAGTTCAGCGACGACCAAGTGCAGAAGGCGCTGAAGGTCGTGCCGTATAAAGTCAGCGCCGCCCCTAACGGCGACGTGCGCGTTCACATGGGCGGCAAAGAATACAGCCCGCCGGAAATCAGCGCCATGATTCTGCAAAAGATCAAAGCCGACGCCGAGGCCTATCTTGGTGAGACAGTACCGCAGGCCGTGATCACGGTACCGGCCTACTTCAACGACTCGCAGCGGCAGGCAACAAAGGACGCGGGTCGCATCGCCGGCCTCGAAGTGTTGCGCATCATCAACGAGCCAACGGCTTCTTCACTCGCCTATGGACTCGACCGAAAGAAGGAAGAGAAGATCGCCGTGTACGACCTCGGCGGCGGCACGTTCGACATCTCCATCCTCGACGTGGGCGATGGCGTGTTCGAGGTGCGCTCGACCAACGGCGATACGTTCCTCGGCGGCGACGACTTCGTCCAGCGCATCATCAACTGGGCAGCGGATGAGTTCAAGCGCGATCAGGGTATTGACCTGCGCGCCGACCGGCAGGCGTTGCAACGCTTGAAGGAAGCGGCGGAAAAAGCGAAGATCGAGCTTTCCACGGTGACGCAGAGCGAGCTTAACCTACCCTTCATCACCGCCGACGCCAGCGGGCCGAAACACTTGAACATCACACTGACGCGCGCCAAGCTCGAGCAGTTGTGCGACGATTTGATCCAGCGCTCGGTGAAGCCGGTGATGCAGGCGCTTGACGACGCCAGCCTCAAGCCGACTCAAGTGGACGAGGTGGTGCTGGTGGGCGGCATGACGCGCATGCCGGCGGTGCAGGAGGCGGTGCGCAAGATTTTCGGCAAAGAGCCGAACAAGAGCGTTAACCCCGATGAAGTGGTGGCGGTCGGCGCGGCGATCCAGGCCGGCGTGCTGGGCGGCGAGGTGAAGGACATCCTGCTGCTCGATGTGACTCCGCTTACGCTGTCCATCGAAACGCTCGGCGGCGTGGCGACGCCCCTCATCGAACGCAACACCACCATCCCCACGCGCAAGTCGCAAGTGTTCTCGACGGCCAGCGACATGCAGACCTCGGTGGAGATCAAGGTCGTGCAGGGCGAGCGCCCCATGGCGGGGGATAACAAGCTGCTCGGCAACTTCATCCTCGATGGCATCCCGCCCGCGCCGCGCGGCGTGCCACAGGTGGAAGTGACATTCGACATCGACGCCGACGGCATCCTCAAAGTCTCTGCCCAGGATAAGGCAACGAGCAAGAGCCAACACATTACCATCACTGCTTCCTCTGGCCTAAGCAAAGACGAAGTGGAGAAGATGGTGAAGCAGGCTGAGGCGCACGCGGCGGAAGACAAGAAACGCAAAGATGAGGTCGAAACGCGCAACACCGCTGACGCCGCCGTGTTCACGGCGGAGAAGGCGTTGCGGGATGGCGGCGACAAAGTGCCCGCCGAGGTGAAGAGCGAAATCGAGACGAAAGTGGCCGCAGTCAAATCCGCGCTCGAGGGCCAAGACCTCGACGCGATGAAAAACGCGACGAATGACTTGTATCAATCCATCCAAAAAATCGGCGCGGCGATGTATCAGCAACCGGGCGCCGGCCCCGACATGGGCGGCGGCGCGGATGGCGGCCCCTCTCCGAGCGGCGACGGCAAAGGCGGGGATGACGTGGTGGAAGGTGAATTCAAAGAAGCATAAGCTTTGACGAACGACGAATGACCAAAGACGAAAGCTGGCCCTGACCGGGCTGGCTTTCGTCCTTCGTCTTCTGTCCTTCGTCGCTTTCATGGCCGACAAGCGCGATTACTACGACACCCTCGGCGTGGGGCGCAACGCGAGCGCGGACGATATCAAGTCCGCGTTTCGGCGTTTGGCGAAGCAGTATCACCCCGACGTGAACAAAGAGACCGAGGCCGACGAACGCTTCAAAGAAATCAATGAGGCGTATGCGGTGTTGAGTGATGACCAAAAGCGTGTAGCGTATGATCGCTTCGGGCACGCGGGTGTTAATGGGGGCGCGCCGGATTTCTCCGGCTTCGGCGTCGAGGATATTTTCGAGACGTTTTTCGGCGGGTTCGGCGGTATGGGCGGGTCACGCTCGCGCCGCGCGCCGCGCCGGGGCACTGATCTGCGCTACGACCTGACCCTGAGTTTTGAAGACGCCATCAGCGGTATTGAAAAGGAAATCGAGATCACGCGCAACGAAGTGTGTGAAGCTTGTCGCGGTTCGGGCGCGGAGCCAGGCACCACGCCGGTGCGTTGCGCGACGTGCAAAGGCAGCGGCGAAGTCCGGCAGGTGCGCCAAACGTTCCTCGGCTCGATGGTGAACGTCAACACCTGCCCGACCTGTCGCGGCACGGGCGAAGTCATCACCTCGCCGTGCAAGACGTGCAATGGTCGCACGCAAGTCCGCAAAACACGCCGCCGCGCCATCGGCATCCCGCCGGGTGTGAACAACGGTGTGCAGATTCGGGTGACGGGCGAGGGCGAGCCAGGCGTGAACGGCGGCCCGAACGGCAACCTGTACGTCGTCATCTCCGTCAAGCCGCACAAGCATTTCCGCCGCCGCGAAGACGACATCATCCTCGAAGTGGCGGTGAACATCGCGCAAGCCGCCCTCGGCGCGGAGGTGCAAATCCCCACGCCGTACGGCCCCGAAAAGCTAAAGATTCCTGCGGGCACGCAGTCGGGCACGATCTTCCATCTGCGCGGCAAAGGCGCGCCGCGCCCGCAACGCGGCGGCCGGGGCGAGATGTACGTCGTCGTCAACGTCGTCACGCCAACCGAACTCAACAAAGATCAAAAGAAGTTCCTCGAAGAACTCAAGAAGGCCGAAGGCAACGAGGCCATCCCACTGGAGCGCGGGCTGCGGGATAAGTTGAGCGACCTGTTGGGGGAATGACGAAGGACGATTGACGGCAGACGAAAGTAAGCCGTCTCGTTTTCTGCTTTCGTCTTTGGTCTTTCGTCATTCGTCGCACAGCCTATGAACTGGCTCGAAGTCTCCCTCACGGTCAGCGCCGAGGCGGCCGAGGCCGTGAGCGAGGTGCTGGCGCGTTTCGCGCCGAACGGAGTGGCGGTCGAGGCGACTAAGTTCGCGGTCACACCCGACGATCACGGCGTGCCGGTGGGAGATGTGATCGTGCGCGCGTATCTGCCCGCCGATGATGCGCTGGAGGCGACGCGCACGCGCCTCGAAGAGAATCTGTGGCACCTCGGCCAAATCCTGCCGCTGCCCACCCCAAACTACACACCTATCGCAGAGCAAGATTGGTCGGAGACGTGGAAGAAGAATTTTCAGCCCATCCGCATCGGCAAGCGCCTCATCATCGTACCGGCGTGGCTCAACCCCCCACTCGCACCCGAGGCTGTGCCGCTGCGGATTGATCCGGGCATGGCCTTCGGCACGGGCACCCATCCCACCACGCAATTGTGTCTAGCCGCGATTGAACATCACCTCAAGCCGGGGCAAAAAGTGATTGATCTCGGCGCCGGCTCGGGCATTCTGGCGATTGCGGCGGTGAAGCTTGGCAGTGGGCCCGTGTTGGCGTACGACATTGACCCCGAAGCGGTGCGCGTGACGCAAGAGAATGCGGTCATCAACCACGTCGCCGATCACATCCATATTGAGAAAGGTTCGCTCGCGGAACTGCGGGCTGCCGGAGAACGAGCGCCGCTCGTGCTTGCCAACATCCTCGCCAATGTGATTGTGCGCCTGTTTGATGAGGGCCTCGGGGAGTTAGTCGAGCCGGGCGGCATGATCGTGCTTTCGGGCATCCTCGACTCGCAGGCGTATGAAGTGCGCGCCGCGTTGCAAATACATGGCTTGTCTTTTGTAGCTCAAGAGCATATTGAAGATTGGGTCGCCGTCATTGCACAGCGGCCCGCGAAATGAATTTCGCGGCGGATACAGGCAAACCCGCTGAAGCGGGTTGTGTAAAATTGCGAAATTGACTTCACAAAACAGGAGGGAACAGATCATGTCATTCTGGCGCACTTTCTATCACATCGTTTGGGCGACCGATGAGCGCCGGCATCTCATCACACCCGAAGTGGAACGTCGCTTGTATCCGTATCTGGTCCGCAAAGCGACACAGGAGATGGAGACGTACGTGTATGCCATCAACGGCTGGTACGACCACGTTCATTTAGTCGTTGCCATTCCTCCAAAGTTTTCAGTGGCCGACTTCGTGAAACGGCTCAAAGGCGGAAGTTCGCACGATCTCAACCATGCCGGTGATTTCGGTGGCAGTTTCGCCTGGCAGCGTGGCTACGGTGTCTTCACGCTGGGTGAACGGCAACGCTCAATTGCTGAGGCCTACGTCAACAATCAGAAACAGCATCATCAGCAGAGCAGCACGAACGCCCGGCTGGAACGCTCCGATGAACACGATGAAGGCCCCTCCGATCTAGGGCTGTCCGTGGACTTCGTTCCGCCGCTCATCCGCGAAAGCCATGTGTCCTACGAAACACTGGATGAATTGCCTTTCTGACAATCATTGGGCGTGAACGCGCTTCAGCGCGTTTCCGTGCGAACAAGGTTCGCCATTGAGCCGTCGAATTCATTCGACGGATAGGCGGAGTACAATCGACGTAGCTCGAAAGCTCTGCATGCTTTTCCTCGCCACACGCAACTTACAAGTCCGCGCCGCCCGCACCACGTTCACCGCCCTGGCGGTGGCGCTGGGCGTGGGCATGATCTTCGCCATGCGCATCGTGACGGCCACGCTGGAGGAGACGGCGCGCGCCGCCCGCCTCAGCCGCCTCTCCGGCGCCAACCTCGAAATCACCAATGCCATCGGGGCCAACATCCCGCTCACGCTGCTGCCAACAATCGAAGCCCGGCCCGAAGTCGAGACCGCCGCGCCGATCTATCGCGCGCTGGAAGGAAGGCCCTCAGGTACGGCGACATTTTCGATGAGCGGGCTGGCCTTGCGAGGCACCGGCCTGGCGCTGTTGGGCGTTGACCCAGCCCACACGCTCACGCCGTACGAAGTGACCGCCGGAGAGTTTCTGCCACAAACTCCCAACGCGGACGCAGTCCTCCTCCCCGCCGATTGGGCCGTGTTGCACGGTCTCGGGCCTGGCGACTCGCTTCAACTCGATACGGGCGATGAAACAGCCACTTACACCATCGTCGGCCTGCTCAAGCCGGAGCGCGGATTGATTGCGAGCGCGCCCATCGCCTGGCTGCCGCTCGATACGCTGGCCGACGCTTTCAACACACCCGCCACGGCCTCCTCGATTCTGGTTCGCCTCGCGCCAGGCCTCAACCCGGATGACGCGCAGGCAGCATTGCAAGCCGCGCTCGGCGATCAATACATCGTGTACAGCGCGCACAGTGGCGAGGCGGCTACCTCCATCTTCAATCTACTCAACCTCGCCCTGCCGGTGGCCGGCTTCGCCGTGTTGCTCACCGGCGGTTTCCTCGTCTTCAACGCCTTCGCCATCACGCTCGCCGAGCGGCGGCGCGAGATCGGCCAACTGCGCGTGCTGGGCATGACGCGCGGGCAAATACTCGCCCAGACTTTGCTGGAAGCCGGGCTGGTAGGGTTGATGGGGTCGCTCGTCGGTTTGGTGTTGGGCTGGGGATTGGGGCGCGGCGTGATCGCGGTGATGGGCGTGCTGAACGGCGTGGCAGCGGCCGAGGCCATCATTCCGCTGGATGCCGCCCCGCTGGCGTTGGGCGCGGGCGTGCTGGTCACCCTCGCAGTGACACTTGGCCTCGCGCTGCAAGCCTCGCGCCTCTCGCCGCTGCTGGCGCTGAAAGAGACCGAGTCTCATAGTGACAGCCCACCGAACCGGCTCGTCAGCGCCGGATTGGGCTTCGCCTTTCTTATCGCCATCGGTGCGTCGTATTGGTACGCGCAGGCCTATATCCGCAACACACATACACCGAACTATGGGCTGTTCTTTCTGCCCGCGCTCTTCTTCGGTGCACTGATAGTGAGCGTGCTGCCGCTATGGCTTGAGGGCGGGTTGTGGTTGTGGCGACGGTTGGCGCGCGGAGTCACGGCGCAGCTTGCCGCTGACACCCTCATTCGACAGCGCAGCCGCGCCGCGCTCACCACGGCTACGCTCGTCATCAGCTTCATGCTCGTCATTGCCCTCACCGGCGTCACGCTGTTCATGTCGTCCTTCATCATCGGCATGAATGTTTCGTTGTTTAGCGGACAGATCGTCCTCATCCGCACCATGCCGC
>JBQTJD010000678.1:0-1826 GCA_052387475.1 Anaerolineales bacterium
CGGATATGCTCCGCCATCGCAAATTCGCCTAACGCCTCGCACTGCCGCACGCGCTGCCGGTATTGGCGGATCGTCTCCATTTCATTTTCGAGATCAAACCGCAGCATCGCCTTGGGGTCCTCCGATAGCTCAACCGGCTTGGCTTTCGCCGTCGGCATGCCACCCAGGTAGTCAATCTGCCGGGCGATGAGGAGGGCGTGCTTGAGTTCTTCCTGAGCGTGGGTCTCCAATTCGGCGGCGATGTGCATATACGCCGCGCCCTTGATGACCTGTGAATAAACGGTGTAGGCGATGATGGCTTGATATTCGCGCGCCAGATCCTCATTCAGGGCGTTCAGTAATTCCTCGCGTGTCGTTTGGGTTGCCATGTCGTTCTCCTCTTTATGGCGCATGAACGGCTCTATTGTCGATATGAAGTGACATCAGTTTGAAACGCTTTTATCCCTTCTCCTGATGACACGTTATTTGTCGTCAGGAGAAGGCGTCGCAACTAATGTTGCGCGGGCTGAAACCAATTTAACCCCCCGCTGCCACCGACCAGCTTGCTTGCTCGGCCAGTTGCGGAGAAAAAAGCCTCGTTGCCTGCGTGTTGCTCACGGGCATTACCCGCCGTGTTCGCTGCCGGTCGCCGAGGGCGTTCAACAAGTGATGCTGAACGGTACGCGCAATCGAATTCCAGGACGCGCCCGCCAGCACGTCTCGCATCAGCCGGACCCGTTGATGGCGCTGTTCATCCGAAGCGCTGAGCGCCTGATCACATGCCACGACAAAGCTGTTGGGCGAGTGGCTGACGTAGACGATGTCACCGTAAGGCTCGACCACATCCGCGATCTGCGTGGAAACAATCATGCGTTCCGCGGCCATGTATTCCAGCAACTTACTCGGGTTCAGACAGCGTGTGGCCGCGTTCACCGCCAGGGGCAAGAGCAGGGCATCCCAACCGGCCACATAGTGCGGCAATTGCGGATAGGGGCGCAGTCCCAGATAATGTAAATTCGGGCGACGCGGCAACTGGCAGAGCTTGCGGCCTTCGAGGGCGCCGATCAGCACAATCTGCCATTCACCCCGCACCCGAGCCAGCATATCCAGCAAATCCAGGTCGAGGCGATGATCCAACGGTCCATAGTAGCCCAGGCGTGGATGAGGCAGGCGGGCCTGATCTACCGGTTCACCACCCACCGGAACAAATTTGCCATCGTCAAACAGCAATTGCGCCTCCCGGGCCTGGCGAAAGTGTGGCACATCGGCGTAGCTTGGCAAGCAATGGACATTATGATGTAGCCCGATCTTGGACGTTTGCAGGCTTGGCCCGGTGGTGAACATCAAATCCGCGCGCTGCATCAAACGTCCCTCCCGCTCCGCCCATCCCGCCGACGAGAGTGGCTGGCTGGTTAAATCATCAATACAGTCGTAGACCACCAGACACGGATCAAGCTCATCCAGCAACGGCTCGGCAAACGGCGTTGCCAGCCAGGCTACCGGATGATGAATTTCTCTCGCCCGCACCAGCCACTTCAGCATGGATTGCAGCATGGCCGTTTGCTCTTCGGAGTTGTAGCTGGTGAAATGAGGGATGTAGGGCTGGCAAACTTGCACCTGCTGTAGCGGTGAACTGAACTGCCAGCGTGGCGCATCTTCGTGGCTCTCGACCGGGGCTTCGACAAAAAACACCGGCCAGCGCGCCGAGAGGCGAGTGAGGATTTGTTGCGCGCGATGGGCGACTCCATTCCAACGTTCAGAAGAAAAAGCGAGGATGGTTTCAGACGACATGGTGAGGGTGTCCCGATGCCGGCCAGCCTACTTGCTGACCTGAGTGCCAAGCTGGT
>JBQTJD010000679.1:0-7685 GCA_052387475.1 Anaerolineales bacterium
CTTTGAAGTAGGGCAGCGCGCGTTCCACATCATCGGCTTTTCCACCGACCATGATGGTGAGGGCACCTTTGGCCGCGCCCTCGCTGCCGCCGCTCACCGGCGCATCGAGCATTGACACCCCTTTGGCCGCCAGCGCCGCCGCCATCTCACGTGTGGCCGCCGGGCTGATGGTGCTCATATCCACCACCAGCGCGCCGGGCTTGGCCCCATGAATGACACCGTTTTCTCCAAGAACAACCGCCTGCACATCCGGCGTGTCGCTGACGCAGATGAAGATCACATCGCACTGCGCGGCCAGTTCGGCGGGTGAAGAGGCGGTCGTCGCGCCTTCTGCCGCAAGCGCGTCCATCTTGCTCGCGCTGCGATTCCACACGCGTACGGGGAAACTGGCTTTGAGCAAATTGCCCGCCATGCTCAGGCCCATGATGCCGAGGCCGATGAAGCCGAGTGTCTGTATCATTTCGTCTCCTTTTACGGCAACCAATTCTACCTTGATGACTGAGATGGCACAGCGGGGTAAAATGATGTCAGAGCAGATTTGATGTACGACGGGCTTTGACTATTTGGGAATGTGACCATGAAAGCTCCACATGAGTTTGAGTCCAAAGCCGAACTGTTGAGGGTCATAGGAAAGAAAGCCAATACTTTGCGAAAATGGCCCTATCTCAAGGTCGGCAGTTTAGCAAAGATCATTGACAAAGCAGTAGAGCAAAACACCTACAGGGGATTGCGTGACTTTGCTCCAGGACCAAAGCATGTCTTTACAAGCTGGGCCTTGTTTCAATTGGGTGGAGTGGCTGAAAAACAGCTTTCAAGCTTACAAGGTCAGACAGATTATGATGAATGGCTTGAGTCTTGGGCCGCGGATCTCCGCGCGTATTGGTCTACAACTCAAACAACTTTGAAAGGTATTAAGTACGGCCAGAGTCGCAAATTGACTAACTTGCTGATGAAATCATACGTTGCTTGGGATGGACTTGATGCAGACCGACGCGCCGGTTTGTTGAGATTGATTCACGTTCCACTGGACGAGTTTGTTCTTGTTGGCATAAGACAATGCATACGCGAGTTTCCACATTACAGCGTCCATATCCCTACCCATCCGACTATGAGTAGTATCAAAAGCAGTGATATGTATCGCAATATTCAACTCGCTTTACGGGAAATTGCCGGCGTGGCGAAAATTCTTCCTATCCATCTAGACGTATTTTTCTGGAATCTCAATCATCAAGACTAAGATTGACTTTGCCAATGCCTCACCGTCTTGTCCACAAATCTTTGCTGTCTCAGCCAGGCGTGTATCAAATCCGCTGTGTGCCGACCTGCAAAATCTACATCGGCGGTTCGACGAATTTGCGACATCGCTGGCATGTTCATCGCCGACGTCTGCGACAGGGCAGTCACCAAAACCCATATCTTCAGGCTGCGTGGGACAAGTATGGAGAAGCGGCCTTTGAATTTGAAGCTATAGAGTATGTTGAACGGGGCGATTTGTTGACAGCCGAACAAAAATGGATTGACAGGACTCAGTGCACCAATCGCAAGATCGGTTTCAATGTTTATCCTATTGCTGGTTCGCCCGGCGAAGTTCATGCCAAAGTATGGAAGGGATTCATAAACCCAGATAGCCGTGAGGTCGTTATCACCAACCTATTTGAGTTCTGTCGTGTGCACGACTTGGATTTCCCTTCTATGCATCGGCTGGCAATGGGCAACAGCAAACTCAAATCCTATAAGGGCTGGACACACCGAAATAGCCCCCGTCAGCGGGATTTCATAAAAACCTATACGGGCTTTGTTGCACCTGACGGACGACCAGCTGCTCCGATTACGAATCTGGCAGAATTTTGCCGCCAGCAGGGGCTGGACAAAACCCATATGGTTGCTGTCGCTCACCGTAGAATTTGCAGTCATCGTGGTTGGACACACATCAACGGTAGACCGAAGAAAGAAACCGCAAAGACCTATACTGGTTTTGTCAACTCGGCTGGTCAACACGTAACTATCACTAATCTTCAGGCATTTTGTCGCCAGCACGGTTTGCAGGTGAGTCATATGCGTCAATTGATAAGCGGTCAACGCAAAAGCCACAAAGCTTGGACTTGGAGAAATACAGAATGAGCAACCGCGCTGAGCAGCGTCAGTTCACGAATCGTCTGATTGGTGAGACAAGCCCATACTTGCTTCAACATGCACACAATCCGGTGGATTGGTATCCATGGGGTGAAGATGCCTTCACAAAGGCGACGGTGGAAGACAAACCAATTTTTCTGAGCATAGGCTACAGCGCCTGTCATTGGTGTCACGTGCTTGAAGAGGAGTCGTTCGAGGACCCGGCCACGGCCAAGGTGATGAACGATCACTTCGTCAACATTAAAGTGGATCGGGAGGAGCGGCCTGACCTCGATTCGATTTACATGAACGCCGTGGTCGCGCTCACCGGACAGGGCGGCTGGCCGATGAGCGTGTGGCTCACGCCGCAGGGCGAGCCGTTTTACGGCGGCACGTACTTTCCGCCGCAGCCACGTCACGGCATGCCGGCCTTCACTCAGGTGCTGCTCGGCGTGCACGATGCGTGGCAGAACCGGCGCGAATCAGTGCTGAGTGGCGCGCAGGAAATCGCCGCCCACTTGCGCCAATCGCTCTCCGCCGAAAACGTCGGCGCTGATTTGCCCACACGCGATGATTTGGCCGAAGTGGTCAAAGCGATGTGGCGCAGCTTCGATTGGAAGCATTATGGCTGGGGGCAGGCGCCCAAGTTCCCGCAGCCGATGGCGCTGGAGTACCTGTTGCGCTATCACACCCTCACCGGCGAGAGCACGCCGCTGGAGATGGCGACCAAGACGCTGCGGGCGATGGCGCGCGGCGGCATGTACGACCAGCTCGGCGGCGGCTTCCATCGCTACTCGGTGGACGCGGTTTGGCTTGTGCCCCACTTTGAGAAGATGTTGTATGACAACTCACAACTCGCCCGTGTCTACCTGCATGCGTGGCAGGTCACGCGTGACCCCGAGTTCCGCCGCATCGCCGAAGAAATCCTTGATTACGTGCAGAGCGAGATGACCGATGCCAGCGGCGGCTTCTACTCCACCACTGACGCCGACTCGGAGGGTGAAGAGGGCAAGTTCTTCGTGTGGTCGGAAGCGGAGATTGACGCCACACTGGGGACCGAAGCGGAGTTCTTCAAGAAATTCTATGGCGTCACCAAGTCCGGCAACTTCGAGGGCCACAACATCCTCTTCGTCGCGCAGGAGCCGGACGAGGCCTCACTCACGCGCTTGCAACCGCTCAAGCGCAAGCTGTGGGAGGTGCGTGAGAAGCGCGTGAAGCCGGGCCTTGATGACAAAATCCTGGCAAGCTGGAACGGGCTGATGCTGGCGGCCTTTGCGGAAGCTGCCTCCGTTCTGCAACGGGAGGACTACCAGGAGACGGCTCGCCGTTGCGGAGACTTCCTGCTGCGTGAGCTACGTTCTGCGAACCAGCGGATGTTCCGTTCATGGCGGCGCGCCTCCCCCTCTCCCAGCGGGAGAGGAGGGCAGGGGGGTGAGGGCCGCCTGAACGGCTACCTCGAAGACTACACCCACGTGGCCGAGGGATTGCTCGCGCTGTACGAAGCCACGTTCGACGCCCGCTACTTCATCACCGCGCGCGAGTTGATGGACACGGCCATGACGCACTTCGGCGACCCAGCCGGTGGCTTCTTCGACACGAGCGATGACCATGAGCAACTCGTCGTCCGCCCGAAAGATACTCAGGACAATGCCACGCCTTCGGGCAATGCGATGGCCGTCACGGTGCTACTCAGGCTCGTCGCCCTCACCGGCGAGCGGGGCTACGGTGAAGCCGCCGAACGCGCCCTCACCATCGTTGCGCCGTTGCTCGTACGCTTTCCCACCGGCTTCGGACAATGGCTCATCGCCGCCACGTTTCTGCTCGGCCAGACGAAAGAGATCGCCCTGGTCGGCGACCCGGCGCAAGCGGATATGCGCGTGCTGCTCGATACCGTCTTCACCGACTATCGCCCGTTCAAGGTCGTCGCGCTCAAGCGAAATGGCGAACCGTCACCCATCCCGCTCCTCGAGGGACGCGAGCAGCGCGCTGGCAAAGCCACTGCCTCGGTGTGCGTCAACTTCGCCTGTATGTTGCCGGTAACAGACGCGCAGGCGCTGCGCCAACAGCTCGATGAAAAGATTGAGTGAGTAATCACGCAAACACACAAGAGCCTCTATTCGAAATAACGGATCAGACCGACGCGGTCTGCGACATTGTCCGAAGTCTTCAGGTATTTTGACAGACCGCGTCGGTCTATGGCTCATTGGCCTAACGTACCACTCCGGTGCGTTTGGCTTTACAGTACAATCGATTCATGTCCATCTGGACAATTGTGCCGGTCAAACCCTTTCAGGGGGCCAAGAGCCGCCTCGCAGCCGTATTACCCCCCAGTGAACGAGAAATCCTGAGCAAAGGCCTGTTGGCGCAAACCCTGAGCACGCTGGCTCAGGTTCCGCGCATCGAACACACCCTCGTCATCAGTCGCGACCCAAACGCGCTGGCGCTGGCGCGGCAGTACAAAGTGAAGACCGTGAAGGAAAGCGGGGCTTTGGATTTGAACACCGCCCTGCGGCACGCCACCGAGGTCGCCCTGAGCTTTCACGTCAATGCCGTCCTCATCCTGCCTACCGACCTGCCGTTGCTGATGCCGGGCGATGTGATGCAGATGCTGGAGTTGCCCGGTGATGGGCCGACGATGGTCATCGCCCCCGACCGCCACGAAACGGGCACCAACGCGCTCTTTCTGCGCCCACCGGATTTGCTGCCCCTGGCCTTCGGGCCGAACAGCTTTGCCAAACACCTGGCGCAGGCGGCGGCGCTGGGTCTCACCCCGCGCGTGTGCCGCGCCCCGCACTTCGCCCTCGACCTCGACACGCCCGACGACTGGGCGCGCTATCAACAACATCGCATGCCGCAGTCCTTCTTCGTCGGTTGAGCGAAGGTGCGCTAGAATGCCGTTACTCCAATGAGCGACGGCATGGCCCACAAACAATCCAACTCGTTGGGATGGTGACAATTGGTGGACAGTGAGGCTCGAACTCGCCAAATCGGGCTGAGAAATCGTGCTGACTCTGTCGTTTATAGAGTATAGAACTGCGTATAGGCGCAGACGCCGTACCCAACGAAGGCCCGAACTATGCGTTAGGCGCAGCAGTCTTTGTAGTCTCTAGCTGCAGATGCAAAGCAAACCAGACGTGGTGTTCCGGCTCACAGAGACATTCTTATGCGCCCAAACTCAGACGGCATCGCGATGGGAAAATATTGATCGAATACGTTCTGAACAGCCCAATTCGTATGGGCACGCCATCCAACGGGCGAGTCCACCGAAGGAGACAACAGATGGCTGACAACACTTGGATCGGTTCCGCGAACTACCTCTTTATTCCGCTGATCGTCGAAAGAACCGCCGGTTAATTTCCGCCGCCGCCTGGTTATCGAGAGCTGATCCAGCGCCGGATCCGCTTCGACCCTGATCCAGTGACGAACGAAGATCGCTCGCTGATGTCGTATATCCGTTCGATCTCGTATGGCCGGGCGAGCCTGGAGGCCACGGTCAGTAACCCCGTAACGCTGAGGAATCTGCCGGACGATGCCAATCCCACGCTGCTCGCCATCAACGCGCAGCCGGATGCACACCGCTACGAATATCTCGCCGTCGTCTACCCGCCGAATGAAAGAGGTGCTGGGGGAGGCATGGCACAATCCGGACAGATCAAGTTCGATCCTCCACGGACGCCCAATCGAACCAAGGCGCGCTGCCGTTTCCTCTACGACGCGAAGCTAGGCACCTGGGCCATGGAAGTGCTCCACAATGTAACGAGAATTGGCGACTACTACAATGGCATCACCCATCCCGGTGATTTCGACGAGATGGCGGGTGTGGGGGCGACTCACCCCTGCACATACACGAAACTCCGGACAGGCTGGATCGAGCCGAGTGCAGTCCGCGTACACCCTGGCAACAAAAGACGGTATACCCTGCACGCGATCGGACTCTCGCATCCGGCCCCGGCGGGGCGCTTGGCAGGAGTCAAGCTCCAGGCAGAGGGGTCTAATCGCTATCTTCTCGTCGAGGCCAGACTGAAGAGCGACCGGTGGGAGCGCGGTTTCGGCGGATCGGATGGCATTCCTTCCGAGGGCGTTGTGGTCTATGAGTTTGCCCCGGAAGATGATCCTTGGCCGAGGCGTCCAAGCAGCCCCAACGGCCCGTGGCCCCCACTCGAACTGCGGACTCCTACAGCACTGATCGTCGGTGAGACATTCAAGCACCACGATTCATGGACACACTCGGGCGGCCCCCGTGACCACCGCACTGGCCGCGGCCGTTCTCGGGAAATCAAGGTCACGGCAGCCGTTGAGGGCGGCTTTGTCATCGAGGTCACCAGCGACGCCCCGGCCCCGTCGCAACCAGATAGACCACCTCACGGGCCCGGAGCGGGTCGGGAGCGCCCGCCAGGCACAAGCGAGCCATAAGCGCCTCATCGGGGCAATTAAAAGCAAGGGCAAGCAAGTCTGCCAAGGGCAGTCGTTGTACGCACTTTGAGGTAATAGGCCTATACTTGGGAAGCGGTAAATTGGGTCCACAACCACTCAGGCGTCCATGTCCGACAAGGATCTACAATCTGGCCCTGAAGCCTTGCCTGAACCATACACTGCGGCGGCTCCACCCTCGTCTAATTTAGGCAACACTCCTGTGAGTGCCGGCCACGATGTGCACGTTGCCGGCGATGTCGTTGGCCGCGATAAGATCACCACGATCGGCTACTCCCCCGAGGCAGTCAGCACTCTGCTGGCCCAAATCAGTGCGACCTTTCAGCCTAGACCGTTTGACGGCCGCTGCCCCTATCGCGGACTACAGGCTTTCGAGGCCGAAGACGCCGAGTTTTTCTTCGGGCGTGAAGCGTTGGTTGCCCAACTGGTTGCGCGAGTCGAACAATCGCGTTACGTGGTCGTCGCCGGACCGTCCGGCAGTGGCAAATCATCGCTGGTACGTGCCGGTTTGATCCACGCGCTCCAACACAACCGATTACCCGACAGCGACCGTTGGGGTTACGCGACCCTTGTGCCAGGGCGCAACCCGCTGGCCTCCCTGGCGCGGGCCGTTTCAGGCCTGGCCCGAACACCCAGTGCAGGCAAAGACATTTACAACGAAGGTAAGACAGATGCGACGATGCTCCATGAATGGGTCGAGATCGCACTGGGCGAGGGACGCGACCGCCGCGCCGTAATTTTTGTTGACCAGTTTGAAGAGACTTTCACTCAAGCCACTCACGAAGATGAGCGCGTTGCCTTCCTAAACCTGTTTACACACGCGGCAACTGTCGAGGGAGGGCGAGCCATCGTGCTGTTCGCCCTGCGCTCGGACTTCGTGGCAGATTGCGCGACGTATCCCCAGTTGAATGCCCTGCTCAACCAGCAATTCCTACAGGTGGGCGCAATGCAGGCCGATGAGTTGGTCCGTGCTATCGCGCAACCTGCACTATCGGTCGGCTTGCGTATTGATCCGGACCTGATCGCGCAGATCGTCAACGACATGCGCGGCGAGCCGGGCGCACTGCCGTTGATGCAATTCGCATTACGAGACCTGTTTGAAGCACGACAGGCCCAAGGCGGTGTCATTGCCTTAACCCTGA
>JBQTJD010000680.1:0-8101 GCA_052387475.1 Anaerolineales bacterium
GGCGCGGTGAGTTTAAGGCGGTCGGGGTTTGGCTTCAGACTCTCGAGGAAATACGTTTTCTCCGAGGTGGCGCGTCTCGGGTCTTGAAATACAGCACGCTCAATCGCCTGGCGGACTTCCGCTGGCAGGCCAGCGGCTTGAGGCGCAGGCGGGCGCGGGCTGCGGGCAATGACGATTTCGCCCTCGCGGTCGTACACAATCTGGCGCGGGCGTTGTTTGTTGGTGGCGGCGACGATGGCGCGGAATACGTAGGCGTACAAGGAGTCCGATGTCACGCGGCCTTGCTCATCGGCGGCTGCGCCGGTGCGCAGGCCCACGATCACGAAATGGGTGAACAGCGAATGCTCCAGCCCGCCGATAATTTTCTCGCCCTCCCAGGCGGCGCTGGTCTTGTCGGTGGCAGTGAGCACTACACGACCTCGGCCCTTCTCACCAAAGGTGTCATCCAAAATCGCCGGGCGATTCAAGCCCTCAGCGCCTTTGGCGCCGCCGCTGGTAAACGCGCCGCTGTGACAGCAATCGAGCAACAGCACTTGCCGAAAGGCGCGGCTGTCATCCATTTCGGTCTTGAGCCACGCCGCGCTGAGACCGGTCGCTTTGGGGCGGTCAGCGCGTGTGCTAATCACCGCCAGGTAAAGCCGGCCTGGATCATACAGCACGCCGTGGCCGGTGAAATATAACAGCAGCAAATCATCCGGGTGCTTGTCGGCGAACAGGTCACCGATCGCCACTTCCACTTCGTGCTTGGGCTGGTTCAACAGCGTCGTCACATGGTATCCGCCCAAATCCGGCGCGCCGAGCAATTCGGCCAGCGTGCGGACGTCGGCCTCCGGCGCTTTGAGTTTCCGCAGCGCTGGGTCTTCGTAATCGGTGTTGCCGATCAATAGCGCGTAACGATTCGCCATTGCAGGAGGCTACTTTTGTGACAGGGCTTGCTCCAATTGCCGCACTAACTCCGCCAGCTGTTCCGGCGTGGTGCGCGCCGGATCATATTCAATCTCGGCCTGGCGATGACGCCGCACTTTTACTTTGATCTTGAGGGGCGCGCTGGCCGGTGCGCGTTCCGCGCGGCGCTGGAGCGAAGCGAACAGGCCCGGGACGGCGGCCACACCCAGGCGCACACCCCATTCGCCGAGCAAGTTCCAATCCACGGCTTTAGCGCCGTCCGGCACTGGGCTGCCACTGATAGGCTCCACCGCCTCCACATCGAGTTCCAACAACTCGGCGCGCAACGCCCGGCCCACGCGGTCGAGTTCTTCGGCATCGGCATCGGGTAACTCAATTTGTACGATGAGTTCAATGTGTTCAGACATTTCCCCTCCTCTCAGGAAAGCCAGTGGATGGTGCTAATTCTAACTCACGCCATGCAAAAACGCGCCGCTATATAATGGGCGCTGCGTTTCCTTAGACACAATGGAGATTAGCGTGATCACCTGCCCGTGGTGTGGCACAAACTACTCGGCATTCCAAACGAACTGTCGAAATTGTGGCGGGCCGTTACCGGCGCTGCCTGCGAGCCAGCCAGTCGCTGATGCAGTAGAACTTGAGCCGAGCTTGCTCGCGCCTCCCCCACCGCCCCGTCCCATCGCGGATAGTTACGTGTGGAAACTTATGGGGACGGATGGCTGGTCAATCGCTGCCGGCATCTTCGCCTTCATCGGCGCGATCTTTAGCTTCGTCGGCTTCGGGCTGACGCTGGGCATCATCACCGCCTTCGTCGGCCTGCCTTTCTTGCTGCTCGGCCTCATCTTTCTCGGGTTGGGCGTGTACGGTTTGCGAACACGCTACACCGAGAAGCGCCGCATCGTGGAGGTGCTACGCCACGGTGAAGCCACACCGGGGCGTATCGTCGCCACGCAGATGAATGCCAGCGTCACCGTAAACGGTCGGCACCCGTGGGACATCGCCTATCAGTTTCAAGTGGCTGGGCGCGACTTTGAGGGCCGGGTGTCCACGCTCAACATGCCTGGGCCGCACTTGCAGCCGGGCCGCGCGGCCTGTGTGCTGTACACGCCGAACGCGCCCGAAAACAACACGCTCTATCCGCACCCTTAATCAGGAGACGCCATGATCACTGTTGAAGCCTTGATTCGAGGCCTGACCCGCAACGCCGAGTACATCCACACGCATCTGGCCGGGCTGACGCATGTCGAGGCTCTGGCTCAGCCACCCGCGCGCGGCAACTGCATTTTGTGGATCTTGGGCCACATCGTCTGCTACCGCAATTACGCCCTCAATGCGCTGGGCCAGCCCAAAGTGATCGCCGACGACGCCGCCCGGCGATTTGAGAGAGGTAGTTCAGCGGTGCTGGGCGATGAGCCGGGCCTGCCATTGCTGGAAGATTTGCTGTGGGCGTACGATGACTCACAGGTAGGGGTGTTCGCCGCCTTGCGCGCGCTGACCGCAGAGGTCGCCGTCGAAGTGGTGACCGAAGGCGACTTCACCCTGCCTCGCGCCGAACTGATCGTGACCTACATGCGCCACGAGTCGTATCACTCTGGACAGTTCGAACTGCTGCGTGAGATCGTCCTCGAGCGACGGTAATGGCGCACAAGTGCGGGGCGCACATGTGCGCACACAAATATATCCTTTCTGTACCCGCCGCTTCACGGCGAAATTGGGTTATGGTTACGGCCATGACTAACTCCAACCCTCCTCCCGACGACAATGCCAATAGCCCGGCGCAGCGCGTGGTGCGCGGCACGCTGCGCGAAGCGGTCAAACAGGTGCAAACGCCGGCGCAGGCCGAAGAAGCGTTGACCGAAATGGAAAAGGCTGCCGGTGGTCAGGAAGCGCAGGACGTGGCGCGGGAGACGCCACCGCCCGCCTCGGAAGGGGAAGCGGCCCGCCAAGTGCGGCGCGCGGTGAAGGCAGCACCGGAAGCGGCCACCGAACGCGCGCTCACCGAAACGGCCCGCCAAGTGGTCTCGGCGACCGGCCCGGAACGTGAAGCGATCTCGGAGGCCGCGCAGGCTGCGCTCAACCCAGAGCAACAGGGTGAACGGGATACTGCCTCACAGCGACCACGCCAATTGCTGCGCGATGCACTGTTGCGCCGGATGAAGCCGTACGACGCGGTGGACGCGCGATTCTTCCTCGCCATCAACCATCTGCCCCACACGCCGTTCATCAATGCGTGGTTCTCTTTTCTGACGGTGGTCTTCAACGGCGGATACGCCTGGTATGGGCTGGCGATGACTGTGTGGTTGTGGCATCGACGGTTGGGCGGGGCGGCTCTGCGCGGGCTGACGGCGCCGTTAGCGCTGACTACATTGCTGGTCGAATTTCCGATCAAGGCTTACTTCCGCAGGAAGCGGCCCTTCATCGCCATTGTGCAGGCCATCGTCATTGGCAGGAAACCAGGCACGTGGTCGTTCCCGTCGGGCCACTCAGCTGCTGCCTTCGCCGGGGCTTGGCTGTTGGCCCGCTACTTCCAGCGCGCCTCGGCGCTGCTGTATGGTGTGGCTGGATTGGTTGCTTTCTCGCGCATCTACCTGGGCAATCATTATCCGGGCGACGTGATCTCCGGTTCGTTAATCGGGTTGGGCTTCGCCCGTGTCTTCAGTTGGCTGCAACGCCGGCTCTTCAAAATAACCCGTCCTCGCTGAGACACCAGCCGCGATACAATTCCGCATCGCTCTCGTGCAATTCACAATTCAATTTTGCTGTCACGCATTTCAAGAAGGTGGCTTGTCACCCTGAGCGGCGTTCGTGTAGCTCAAACGCCCACGCAGGGTCGCGTTCATTTGTACAATGTCCCGCACGGATGATGCAAAGGAGGATTGATTATGGCGCTCACTATCGGCCAACCCGCGCCGGATTTCGCTGCCCGATGAGACCGGCAACCCGGTGCAACTCGCCAGCTTTCGCGGCAAAAGAGTCGTGCTGTACTTTTATCCCAAGGATGACACAGCCGGTTGCACGGCTCAGGCGTGCGGCTTCCGCGACAATTATCCAACCGTCGAGGCGAACGATGCCGTCGTGCTCGGCGTCAGCCCGGACGGGGCCAAATCACACCAGAAGTTCAAGACCAAGAAAAAACTCCCCTTCCCATTGCTCACAGACGCCGACCACGCCGTGGCCGAGCGATACGGCGTGTGGGGCGAGAAGAGCCTGTACGGTCGGAAGTACATGGGCATCATCCGCAGCCACTTTGTGATTGATGAAGACGGGAAGCTGGCTGATATTCAAATTAAGGTCAGCCCGCAGGATAGCGTGAAGCTGGCGCTGGAGAAGCTGAAGTAAGGTGACTGTCACTGGGCAATAGAGCGACTAGGGCTTCCAAGCGCAGGCTGCCCAGTGACAGTCACCTGAAGTCGCCCAAGCTGCGCAAAATGAGTTACTCAGGCGGCACTGCATACGTATCAAGGTGGCTGGGCTGCCCCTGATTGACGAATTTTCGGGGGACTTAACTGCCGCGCTTCCAGTCGCGGAAAATCTTCAACAGCGTCCCTTCCGCGGCGGGGGGTACATCCTGCTCGGTCAGTTGCCCGGTCAGGGCGATGGTCTGTCGCATCTGCTCCACGTAGCGCGCGCAGCCTTCACACTCGCGCAAATGCTGATCGAAGCGCGTCCGTTCCTCTGGCGCCAATGCGTCTCCGAGATACTCGGTGACGAGTTCGACCAGTTGTTGGCAGGTCAATGCCGTCTGACTCATGGCATCATTTCCACAAAATAGTGTTCCAGCGCGCGGCGCACCTTGCTCCGGGCGCGGTGCAACAGCACGCGTTGATTAGTCTCGGAGATCGCCAAAACATTACAGATGTCTTTCGACTCCCAGCCCTCGATGTCGTGGAGGGTGATGACGGCCCGTTGCGTCTCGGGCAGCGCCGCAATGGCCTGCTGCACCTGGGCCAGCGTTTCACGACGAATGGCGATATCCTCGGCGCTGCCCGTTTCCCAACGCTGGGGGTGCTGTGCCCATTCACCGTTTTGGAGGAAGCGCTCCGGCTCCACCGCCGGCTCGTCACCGTCGGGCGACTCGAAATCTGAAAAAGAGATTGTGCGGGCTTCGCGTTTGGCAGTCGTAAGGGCGGTGTTGGTGAGGATGCGAAACAGCCAGGTCTTGAGCGACGAGCGGCCTTCAAAGGAATTGAGGCTGCGCAAGGCCTTGGCCCACGTCTCCTGCGCCACATCTTCCGCTACGGCGGTGCTGCCCACGAACGTCGCCGCCAAGCGCACCAGCGAGGTGTGATAGCGCTCGACGAGGCCCATAAAGGCGGCTTCGTCTCCAGCGCGCAAAGCCGCAAGCAAAGTTTGTTCGTCCGGGGTCACGCTTAACGCCGAAGTCATGTAATATCCGTTGCAAGTTGTCGGTCTAATGAATGAGGATGGCAACTATTGTAACGCAACCTTCACACTACCATGCTACGACAAACTGCCCGCACTCCCAAAGCTAAGCCCCCTCGTCCACCCCTCTCCGTCGAACACGCGCGCCTGTCCGCGCACCACACGCGCGCCGCCGATTGGAAGTTGTGGGGACCGTACCTCAGCGACCGCGCCTGGGGGACCGTGCGCGAGGACTACAGCCCCGGCGGTACAGCGTGGGATTACTTCCCACACGATCACGCCCGCAGCCGCGCCTATCGGTGGAGCGAGGACGGCATCGGCGGCATCTGCGACCGGGGGCAGACGTTGTGCTTCGCGCTGGCGCTATGGAACGAGCGTGATCCGATTTTGAAAGAGCGCCTGGTTGGGTTGGCGGGGCCGGAGGGCAATCACGGTGAGGATGCAAAGGAGTATTGGTTTTATCTCGACAGCACGCCGACGCATTCTTATATGAAGATGCTGTACAAGTATCCGCAAGCCGCGTTCCCATACGCGCGCCTCGCGGAGGAAAATCGGCGGCGCGGCAAACACGACTTTGAATTTGAACTGCTCGACACCGGCGTGTTCGACAACGACCGCTACTTCGACGTCGTGCTCGAATACGCGAAAGCGTCCGCCGACGATTTGCTCATCCGGATAACGCTCAGCAATCGCGGGCTGGAGGCCGCGCCGCAGAGCGGCGAGAGAGAACCGCTTCGCGGTTCTCCAGCGCAAGCTAAGCTTGCGCCCGCGCCAATCCACGTATTGCCGCATTTGTGGTTCCGCAACACCTGGTCGTGGGGCGAGTTTGGCGAGGGCAAGCCCACGCTGGAGCAAACCGCGCCGGACACCCTCCGCGCCATCAGTTCTAATCTCGATGAGTATTGGCTGTATTGCGGCAGTGCAGGGGCGGACGGCCTAAGCGGCGCAACTAATGTTGCCCCAGCGACGCCGCCCCTACTGTTTACCGAAAACGAGACCAATACCGAGCGCCTGTATAGTGTCGCGAACCGCACACCCTACGTGAAGGATGGCATCAACAACGCTATCGTTCATGGGCAGTCGCATTTTGTAAATCCCGCCCACACCGGCACGAAGGCCGCCGCTCATTATCGCCTCACGCTCGCCCCGGGGGAATCGGTCACCCTCAAGCTGCGGCTCACTGCGCAGCAGTCCGGCCAACCATTCGACGACTTCGACGCTGTGTTTGCCACGCGCCTCCGCGAAGCCGACGAGTTCTACGCCACCCTCCAGCCCGCCTCCCTCAGCGATGATGAGCGCAACGTGCAACGCCAGGCCTTCGCCGGGCTATTGTGGTGCAAGCAGTTCTTTCACTACAACGTGGAAAAGTGGCTCAGCGGCGACCCTGCTCATGCCGCGCCTGCAGCGCGGCATGAGGGCCGCAACTCGCAATGGCCGCATCTTGACAACCGCGACATCCTCTCGATGCCGGACAAGTGGGAATATCCGTGGTACGCCGCGTGGGATTTGGCCTTTCATTGCGTGCCGCTCGCGCTGATCGATCCCGACTTCGCCAAGCGGCAACTCATCCTCATGTTGCGTGAGTGGTACATGCACCCCAACGGCCAGATCCCAGCATACGAGTGGGCCTTCGGCGACGTGAACCCACCGGTGCATGCCTGGGCGGCGTGGCGCGTGTACAAAATCGAAAAGAAGCAGGCGGGCGTGGGCGACACCGACTTCCTCGAAAAAGTCTTTCACAAGTTGCTGCTCAACTTCACGTGGTGGGTCAACCGCAAAGATGCCGAGGGGCACAACGTCTTTCAGGGCGGCTTCCTCGGGTTGGATAACATCGGCGTGTTCGACCGCAGCGCGCCGCTGCCCACCGGCGGCCACCTCGAGCAGAGCGATGGCACGAGTTGGATGGCGATGTATGCGCTCAACCTGATGACCATCGCGCTCGAACTGGCCCGCACCAAACCGGCTTATGAGGATGTGGCGACGAAATTCTTCGAGCACTTCATGTACATCGCCTATGCGATGAACAACATTGCGGGTGAGGGGATCGAGTTGTGGGACCCGGAAGATGAGTTCCCCTACGACGTGCTGCATCTCGGGGGTGGCCGCAACCAGCGCTTGAGGGTACGCTCGATGGTCGGCCTCATCCCACTGTTCGCGGTAGAAACAATTGAGCCGGAAACGCTCGAGCACCTGCCGCACTTCCGCCGCCGCATGGAGTGGTTCCTCGAGCACAAGCCCGAACTGGCGGCGCTGGTCTCGCGCTGGCACGAGCCGGGGCGCGGCTCGCGACGCCTGGTCGCGCTGATGCGTGGCCACCGCATGAAGCGCATCCTTAAGCGCATGCTGGATGAAACCGAATTCTTTTCGGACTACGGCGTGCGGTCACTTTCCAAAGTTCACGAGCGCGCGCCGTATGTGCTGCGCCTCAATGACACCGAGCATCGGGTGGATTATGAGCCGGCGGAGAGCCGGAGCGGGCTGTTCGGTGGCAACAGCAACTGGCGCGGGCCGATCTGGTTCCCGGTGAATTACCTGCTCATCGAGGCGCTGCAAAAATTCCATCACTACTATAGCGATGACTTCAAAGTCGAGTGCCCGACCGGCTCAGGCCAATTCCTCACGCTGTGGGAGGTTTCGCAGGAGCTGAGTCGCCGCCTCACCCGCCTCTTCCTGCGCGGTGAAGATGGCCGTCGCCCGGTGTACGGCGGCCTCACGAAATTCCAGTCCGACCCGCACTGGCGCGACTATGTGCTCTTTCACGAATACTTTCACGGGGATAACGGGGCGGGCCTCGGCGCGAGCCACCAAACCG
>JBQTJD010000681.1:0-4346 GCA_052387475.1 Anaerolineales bacterium
GGCTGAGGTTGTGCGCGAGGTAAATCGGCAGCGGCATGAGCGCTTCGGTTTCATTGCAGGCAAAGCCGAACATCATGCCCTGATCGCCCGCTCCGACCGTCTCGATTTCGGCGTCGCTGTCGCGGTCACGCACTTCCAGCGCCGAATCCACGCCCTGCGCGATGTCGGGGCTTTGCGCGGCGATGGCGACTTGCACGGCGCAGGTGTTGCCGTCAAACCCTTTATCGCTGTGGTCGTAACCAATATCGTTGACGACCTGGCGGATCAATACATCGAAGTTGACAAAGGCCTTGGTCGTGATCTCACCCAACACCATGACGAAGCCGGTCTTGGTAGCCGTCTCACAGGCCACGCGGCTGTACGGGTCTTGCTCCAGGCAGGCATCAAGCACGGCATCGCTGACCTGATCGCAGAGTTTATCCGGGTGCCCTTCCGTCACCGACTCCGAGGTGAACATGAGTTTGGGCGAGGACATGAACGTGGTACTCATCGAAATGTTTCTCCTTCTGATACAAAAAGCCCCTTCAGGCGAGAAGGGGCAAGACGTTTTCGTGAATTGACCCTCTCATCTTCCAGAAAACGGGCAACCGGCGAACAGCCTTGCTGTTCGCTTAAGCGAAGCGCGGCGCGCTTCGCCGCTGCCCCTACGTCTTACCGGAATTGGCACCCGCACCTGTGTCGTGGCCGGGTTGTCGAGGTTTCATCGGGCCGGTCCCTCCACCTCTCTGGATAAGAGCGCCTGTTGCAGGCTATGGATTTATTGCGCGCGATAGTAACATCCGCCTCCGGGCGAGTCAATGGGGTGAGTATTAGGACTTTCGCGCTACTGCCATCAGGCTGAGGCCAAAGGGTAAGGAGTGACGCGCGACCCAAGGTCCTTCGCGCGACAGGATGGAGGTCAAGAGTCTATTCAATGCTCCAGCGCTCAGGGCAAGGTCGGATTCAGCTTGTTCGGCGAAGAACCGCTCACTGAGGCGCTTGAGGGCAGCCAGAGGGAAAAGCCACATATTGGCAAAGCTGAGGTGTTCTACCACCAGCCCGGCCTGCGACAATTTCCAGCGCAGTTCTTTAGGCGCGTAGCGATGTTGCACATCCCAAAACCGGTCGTGTGCGCCGCGCAGCCAGTCGTAGGCCGCCGCGCGCAGAACCAGCCGGCCGTTTGGTGCAAGCAACCGGGCCATCTCCGCCAGAGCGCGCGTTTCGATATCAGCCGGCAGCATCGGCAGCACGTCAAGCGACGCCACAAGATCAAACGTGCAGGAGGCAAACGGCAATGCCTTGACCGACGCAGCGCAGAGCGGCTGGTGCCCACGCTGGCGGGCGAAGCTTAGCGCATATCGCACCAAGTCAATCCCTGTGACCGTGCCGTAGTCCGACAAACAACTCATGTTGGCGCCCGTGCCACAGCCCGCGTCCAAAATCCGCAGTTGCCCGCCGCGTGGGTAGAACTGTTCGACCACGGCCCGGGTGATCGCCCGCATACCGGCGTACCACCACAGGCCATCCTCCACGCGGAACATGGTCTCGTACTCGCTAAGTTTCACGGGGCGGTTGTATCACAGCTATGGCGAAAAGGCGACAAAGTCCCGCCCATCGGGGAGCAAGTAGCGGGGTTGCGTCCCGTTCAGCGCATATACTCCGGTGCGAAATTCCACGCCGGCCGGCAGCGGGTCGGGGAGCGGGAGTGGATGAAACTGAATCAACGCATCACCGGGTTGTAGTTGATCAAACGGCGTGTTGAAGCCGTCGCTCACTTCGATGGGGAGGCCGTCTGGCGCGGTCAGGTGCAGAAAGATGCTCACCGATTCAGGCAGCGGGGCTTCGATGCGCCACACGGTTTGCACCTGCATCGGCTGTCCGGCGGTCAGCGGTTCGCGATAACGGTGGCCGAGCAGCATCATCCTCCCACCGAAAGTTTCCGGGGGAACGCTCTCCACAGGGAAAGCGGCGGCCAGTGCCGAAGCGGCATCCAAGCGATAGACACTCAAGCCATCGGTGTGATGCGGTTCGGAATATGTCAGCGTCGCGCCCAACCGCCTCAACGTCTCGCGCACAGTGTTCACTTGCTCTCCGCGCAGCACGTACCAGGTGCGCCTCGGCGGCAACGGCAGCCCGCGTGAGCAGTCGAATTGAATCCAACGCGTGAGCGCCGCGCCATAAATTTCACGCGCCTGCGCCTCGCTGATGGCCGGCTGCGGGTCGGCGCACACCGCTACCGCGCCAAATTGCTCCGGCATATGATAAATGTAGATGGTGCGACCAAGGATGGCCACTGGTTTGCGATGGCGAAAGTAAGCGAAGACATCGGGGTCATCCAGCACGGCCCCACCGACGAGGTGCGAGATGCTGATGGCGTACCAACCAGGGGCCGGGAAGAGCGAGTGCCAGCCGGAGACCGGTCGCGGGGGCAACGGTTTGGCCGGCAACGGAAACTCATCCACAAAGAATGAGCCAATGGGAATGGAGCCGAAGTAGCTGACGTAGATCGAGTCGATTTGTTGTTCGCGCACGAACTCTACCAACTCGCCCAAATCCTGTCCCCAATCCAGATTCGAGTCGACGGTGATGCGCCAGCCTCGGTCAGGACCGCCGGCGATTTCGTTGAAGAAGGTCAGGTCGCGGGGGTAGATCAACAACGTGTTGACCACCAACCATGCGGCGGAGCCGGCAGCCAGCCAGCGCCCGGCGCGTGGCTGCTGCCACAGCCATATGGCCCCCAGCGCCGCGGCGAGGTAGAGCGTGGGCAACAGGGGAAATAAATGCCGGTAACCGATATAGACATTGGAAAACAGCGCCAGCCCAAAATACGCACCGACCGGCAACCACAGATGCACTTCGCGCAACCCTCGATGGGGCAGCCACACGCCCAAGCCCAGACCGGCCAGTAGCAATATCGGGAGCGGCGTCTTGACCGCCAGCACGATGGGAAAATAAAACCAGTCAAATGAGGGGTTAACTTGGCCGAGCAGATAGTCGGGCGTATGGATCACGATGGCGGCAAAACCAAAATCTTCCCAATAGTTGGCCAGTGGAATGGGCCAAGTCATCCCGCGCAGTGGGCGAAGTTCAAAACGATAGGTTGCCCAGGTAACGAACAGCGCCAAGACCGCGACCAATACCAGCCGAGCGATGGCGCGCGGTTGAAAGCGCCACTGCAACAGGGCCAGACCACTCAGCACGACCATATACAACAACGCGGAGAACTTGCTGCCCAGCGCCAGCCCAAGTGTGAAGCCCGCCGCCAACATCAGCGCCGTTCGCGGCCGGCGCAACCAGCGCCGCCACACGATCAGCGCCAGAGTCAACGTGAGCAAAATGCCGAGGTCCGTGGTGATGAGGCGGGCATGCGCGCGGAAGTTCGGATCAAACGTGGCGAAGGCGGCCATCAGCAATCCAGCCCACCGCCCGGCAACATCGGCGCCCAAACGGTACAGCGCCGCCAGCGTGAGCGCGCCCAATAGCACCGTCATCAACCGCCCGGCGTAGATCATCGCCAGCGCCGGGTTATCGAGCTTCCACAGCAGTGAGATGGCAAACTCGATCCAATCGGCGTCCCGCCACACAGGATCATTGAGCGGCAGTTGAATGCGCGTGTCAAAGAGCAGCGGCAGCGCGGAGATGAGGTTGATGAGCGGTGGATGGCCGATGAGGAGGCGATAATCGCCGGTGCGCCAGATGCTCAACCCGCGCGCGAGGTGGTTTTGCTCATCCACCGTCGGGGCTTCTTGCGGGATAGCAAAAAGTTCAGCAGCCAGAAACGTACACAACAATATCCCGAACAGCAATTGGTTATTGGTAATTACCGACAACCAATTACCACTCTTACCAGTATTCGGCATGATGCTCGCGATAATAGGCCAGCGTGTGGGTGAGGCCCTCACGGAGCGAAATGCGGGGCCGCCAGCCAAGTTTGAACTGGATGCGGCCATAGTCGCCGCAGTAATCGCCGATATCGATGGCTTTCTGTTCGCTAGGGAACGCGACGAGACGCCAGCGCCCACTGCCGTGAAGTTGCACTATTAGCTCGGCCAGATCGCGCAACGATAAAACCTCGTCGCCTCCCAGGTTGAAAATTTCGCCCACCGCTTCCGGCCTGACGGCGCACAGTAATAGGGCTTCAACCACGTCCTCCACGAAGTTGAGGTCGCGCTTCTGTTCACCATCCCCCTCGACGAGCAGCTCTTCGCCCTCGACCAGCCGCCGCAGCCACACGCCGAGAAAGGTCTGGCGGGCATCCACCACCCGCATGCGCGGGCCGTAGGTGTTGGTGAGACGGAGCGAAGTCGTCTTCAGGCCATAGGCTTTTTGGTACACGAGGTGATACCACTCGCCGGCGACTTTGTTGA
>JBQTJD010000682.1:0-11549 GCA_052387475.1 Anaerolineales bacterium
GACCGACGACGGGTTCCTCTTTATTCTCTGTTTCGGGAGTCATGGCATCTTCCTTTGTTTAGATTGGTGTCTAAACCAGAAGGATACCGGACTCCCACTTTTACTCACAACTCAGGATACCGCTCAACATTGCGGTTGACACACTGGGAGTCTTACATGTGGCTTGGGCCAACGAGTCTGGTGCTCACTATCTACAGAGGACGTTGAGTGGAACCTGGACACCAATCGAGGATATCCCATCAACAGGTTCATATTCGTGGGGTCGACCCAGACTACATATCGATTCTAATCGCATCGTCCATTTGGTCTGGCTAAACCCTACGCGCGCCGTGCTGTATGCACAGCGAGACGGGAACGGAAACTGGTCTGCTCCACAGATCATTGGGAGTGGCGAAATCTACTCAGTTCAATCCGTGTACAGCGGAGGTGGGACGCTATATGGGTTTTGGGGCGCTTCGAGCAAGGTTTATTTTTCTCAACGCGATGTAATTGGGAACTGGTCAGCACCTCAACAGATAGCGATTGCTAGTGAATACAGTGACGCTACCGATATGCAGGCGATTGTCGATGGATTTGGCGGGCTGCACTTAGTCTGGTCGGCACCCGGACCATTGGGTTATGTCGTGACTTGGTACGTTTATCGCAGTCCACTTGGCACTTGGTTTGAAAGACAGCCGATCGCTGCGTTCGGCCTAGGTCACTCTCTGTCACCCAGGCTTGGATTAGACAGCAAGAATAATCTGCACGTAGTTGTACAGGCCCAAAGTGATAACTTCTACGTCTATCATCTACGGCGAAGCCTAGTGGGCGTATGGTCTTCAATGCAGTTAATCTCCGAAGGCACTGCCACGTGGCCTGACATGTATGTCGACTCTGAAGACAGTGTCCATGTCGTTTGGTCTTCGCATAACACATCGTTGGGCTACACCTGTCTTTGCAATAATGAGTGGAGTCGCCCCATCAACATCAATCTCGCCTCCACACCTGATCAAGTTCTCAGCGCGCCAGCGAGGCTTGCCGGGAGCCGCTCGGGAGGTCTTTCCGTGGTTTGGGCGCAAGGTCCGCTGAACACGACTGCACGCGTGTGGACAGCCGGACGGGACGGCGATGGTAAGTGGTCTACTGCACAAGCCGTATCCGGAATAGCTGGTGGCGTCTATAGCCCTCAACTCGAGATCGATGAAGGCGGAAGTCGCCATATAGTGTGGCTGGAAAACTCCGGAACGGATCTTTTCTACTCTGGGCCCGAAGTAAGTCCTGGGGTGAGCATTTTCCAAATTCGACAAGTCCTTACGTTGCCGAGTAATTTGGCTACCCCGACCTTCTCATATTTCCTTCAACTAGGTCAGACATCTTCCGGCTCAGCTAGCACTATGACAGTTCACATTGAGTCGGGCAACATTACTTCCACGATCTACTCAAGATCAATTCCCACGGCTGGGTGGTTACACCAAGCCATTGATCTCAGCCCTTGGTCCAGTAGAACGATAACGATGACGATGTCTCTCAATCAGCCAGCAACTAGGCCACGAGTCTGGGCTCGCCTCGATGAAGTGACTGTTGGCTCGTCTTATTCCGACGTGTGGGTCACGAGTTCCAACCCTACGGCACGGCGCGGTGAGCTGATTACCTATACTCTCAACTACGGCAACCAGGGCGGCGCGGCAGCCAGCAACGCGCAGGTCAGCTTTACTCTCCCGGCTGAGGTGACGTTTGTCTCGGCAAGTGTTCCGCCGACCACTCCATCTCCTTCGCTGACTTGGAATGTCGGCAACCTGGCTTCCAAGTCCGGGCCGAACACCATCATCGTCACGGCCCGCGTCGCCGCCGATGCCCCCATTCCAAGCACACTGAGTCACACCGTCAGCGTGCAAAGCACCTCGGCTGAATTGGAGACGCTGAACAATACACAGTCGGTCATCACGACGGTTCAACCTTTCATGCTCTACCTGCCCCTAGCCCGCCGCTAACACATTACACGGAAAGGACCGTCCGGTTGGTAATTCCCTCTCTACAAAGACGCCGAGTTATTTGAAAAGGCGTATGGGTATATCCGGCAGTATTACTGATGAGCGAGTCAGACCGCATCGCCCGCTGTAGCATTTTCCTCCCATCTGGCCGCCCAGAAATTAGCGTACCAATATGATCCACACGCGATAGCAAGAACCCTGCAAATTCATGCGCCCACGTTGAACTTTGAACGTACTCCGAAGCATCCTACATCTGCTTAACCACGATGTCGCCGATAATGTTGGCCGCCTCGTCGCCCCGGTCAGCGGCGTTGGAGAGGTGCCGGTAGATTTCACGCAGTTTGAGCATGTCCATGATGTGTTCAACGTCGCGCGGGCCACTGAACAGCGCACCGATTGCTTCGCGATAGACGGACTCCACCCGGTTCTCCAAAGCCTTGGCGCGCACCGCGTGATCGTTCGCCACATTTGGCCGATCTTCCAATCGCTGTACGCCACGATTGATTTCCTCGCTCGCCTCGCGTAAGAGTGAGACCATCCGCACCAGATAAGAGTTTGGCTGGACGCCCAGCAGCACCATCTCATCCACCGTCGTGTCCGCATAATCCAGCACATCGTCTATGGCGCGTGAGAGCGAGAACAAATCTTCCCGATCAATGGGTGTGACGAAAGAGTGATTGAGTTCATCAATCAAGATGCGGCGCACTTCATCGGCATCCTTTTCGACCGTGTGCATCAAGATGGCTTTGGCTTCGCTTGGCTCGCGGATGTAATCCAACAGGATGTCCATACCGCGCTGGGTATGATGGGCCTGTTCACAAATCAGCTTCATGAATTGATCCGGTTTTGATCGCCGCCGGAACCAACGTCTCCAATTCATAGACCATTTCCTTTCCACAACCATAAGCCCAGGCCCGCCAGAGTGGCGGTCAATGGGATGGTCAGTACCCAGGCGGTCAACATCTCCTGCGCCACTTGCCAGCGTACTTTGGAAAGCCGTTCGGCCGTCCCGACCCCAAAGACTGAGGTGCTAATCACCTGGGTGCTACTCACCGGCAAACCGATCAGGCTGGCAACCAGCACCACCATCCCTGCCGCCAATTGCGCGCTGAGGCTATGCACCGGGCGGATTTTGAAGATGCGGCCCCCCAACGTGCGGATCAGGCGATAGCCGCCAGAAAGCATCCCCAGCGCAAAGGCCGTGGCGCTGAGCAACATCACCCAGATCGGGATCTGAAAGCTGACGATTTGACCCGCTAGCAACAATGCCAGGGCCATCAACCCCATAAACTTTTGCACGTCGTTGGAACCCACGGTCAACGCCAGAGCAAGCGTCGTGACCAACTGAAATCGCCGGAACAGCGTGTTGATGCGCGGCGTGGCGTTGCGAAACAGCGCCAGCATCGCCTGCATCATCCCTAAGCCGGCCAACAGACCGAGCGGTGGAGAGATAAACAGACCCAGCAGGGTTTTGATGAGGCCAAGCGGCTGAATGGCGGAGAAACCGGCGGCGGTGATGCTGGCCCCCAGCAGCCCGCCGATCACCGCTTGCGAGGCCGAACACGGAATACCAGCCAGCCAGGTGAAAGCAATCCAACTCGCCGCTGCCCCCAATCCACACACCAGCACTTCGAGCGAGAGCGCGGCCGGAGCGATGAGTTGCTGACTGATGGTGTTGGCGACGGCAGTGCCGAGAAGGAGAGGGCCTAGCCACGCGGCCAACGCTGCCGAGAGCAGCGCAGTCCGCGGCGTCAGCGCCCGCGACGAGATGACCGTGGCCACCACGGCGGCTGAACCGTGAAAGCCCGCCAGAAAGGCGTTGAACAACGCCAGGACAAGGACGACTGTTAACAAGACGATTCAATTCTCACAAGCGATTCAAAACACAACTGCTACGATTCACCGACCAACAGCAAGGTCAGTCGCTATCCTACGACTGTGCACAATTTGGCACAAATTGATGCTTGACTCAGTTTCGACGTTCACCTATAGTTGTAATGACATCTGACAACATTATATTATAGATTGGTCAAGATGATCCGTTCAGCCAGAACCGAAAGCAAAACACTGACCGAAGCTGCCCAACATGAGCTTCGATTGGCAATTGCACAGGGCACTTACCGGCCAGGAAGCCAGCTTCCTACCGAAGCGGAGTTGGGGGAGTTGCTCGGGGTTTCGCGCACGGTGGTGCGCGAGGCCCTGCGTGTGCTGCAAGAAGAAGGGCTGATCACCCGCCGGCATGGTGTGGGTACCTTCGTCCGCGACCATGCCATCCTCAAAAACCTCAACTTCAACTTTGGCATCACGGAGATGATTGAGTCGGCCGGGCTAAAACCGGGCACCACTCATTTCGCCATCCAGCACGAGGTGGCCGATCAGGATATTGCCACGCAGTTGCGAATTCCGCCCGAAACCCCGCTCCTCACAATTGAGCGCGTCCGCACAGCAGATGGGCGTCCGGTCGTGTATTCAATGGACACCGTGGCCGAGGCGTTGATCCGGCGTAACGGTTTCGATCTCAATCGCCTGCTCACGGAATCGATTTACAACATCCTGCAGGCCGACCTCGGCCAGGTGATTGAATACGGGATTGCCCGCATCTTGCCGGCCGCGGCGCCCGAGCAGGTGGCCGAAAAATTGGGCCTGACCCCGGGAGCGATGGTGCTCTACGTGGTGCAGACGGATTACTCATCCAGCGATGAGCCGCTGCTTTACTCGCGCGAATATCACCTGCCCGATGCATTCGATTTCATCATCTGGCGGCGCGGCCCGGCGAAGCTTCGCCCCGTAGTCGCGAACGCACGGCCGGATGTGTGATGGAAAACCCGATTGCCTTCAGCACGCTGGCATGCCCCGCCTGGGACATTGCAACGGTACTGACCCGGGCAGCCGAGTACGGTTATAACGGGCTTGAGTGGCGCGGTGGCGATCACGGCCACATCCAGCCTGGCATGTCTTCAGCGAAGAAAACGCTGCTGCGCCAGATGTCTGCGGACAAAGGCTTAACCGCGATTGCGATCACAGCCTACACCAGCTTTGTTTCTGATGATGCGGGTGTGCGTCAGGCGAATGTGGCTGAACTATGCCGCTATGCCGATTTGGCTGCCGAACTGGGTGCGCAATGTGTGCGCGCCTTTGTGGGGGAGTTGCCATCTGGTGTTGATCCAGCGACCACTTACGAACGTGTCACGGCATGCCTCGCCACCGCTGCCGAGTACGCACACGGACAGGGTGTGCGGATCGCCCTTGAGCCGCATGATGATTTCGTTCGCTCATTAGCGATCGCGCCGATCCTTCGGGCGGTACCGCATCCGGCCCTGGGCGTGATCTGGGATGTTGGCAACGCCTACAGCGCTGGCGAGAATCCAACCGAAAGCTATGAGTTACTTCATGAACGCCTGAGTTACGTTCAAGTCAAAGACGGTCTTGGCCGGGGGATAGCCTGGCAACTTACAGCGCTTGGCAAGGGCGACGTGCCATTGCGTCAAGCATTTGAGTTGTTGGCCAGGGATAAATACGCCGGCCCGATCAGTGTTGAGTGGGAATACGCTTGGCATCCCGAGCTTGATCCGCCCGAGGTGGCTCTGCCTCAGGCCATAAGCCTTGTGCGTGGCCTGTGGGCCGAAGCGCAATCAACTCGAGTAAGTGTCTCGGCTTGATCATAAGTGACTCATATCCATTGGAAGTAAGACGCAATGAAATTTGGATTTATCCCCACGGAAGGCGGAGCATTCTTCCAAGAAGCGCTCGAAGAGGCTGTGTATGGAGAGGCGGTCGGTTTTGATTCGGTCTGGCTGGAAGAGCATCACAGTATCCGCAATCACTACTGGCCATCACCGCTTATGGCGTTGGCAGGCATCGCCACCCGTACCTCGCAAGTGCTGCTCGGTACAGACATTGTCGTGTTGCCGTTCTATCACCCGGTGCGCGCAGCCGAGGATGCTGCCATGCTGGATGTGATGTCGAACGGGCGGGTGATTTTTGGGGCCGCCATCGGTTACCGGCCGCCAGAGTTTGAGTTGTATGGCGTCTCGCTGGATGATCGGGGCGCGCGCTATGTGGAGATGCTCAAGATCATCCGCGCGCTGTGGATAGAAGAGTCCGTGGAATTCGCCGGCCGATTTTTCAAGATCAAAGGCGCTATCGAGCCGAGGCCCACGCGTCCCATCCCTATCTGGCTCGGCGGCTGGGGCGAGCTCTCGCTCAAGCGTGCGGCTCAATTCGGCGATGCGTGGGTGCCGGGGCCGACGGCTAACCTCGAAAAACTGCTCAATGCTCAGAAGCAGTATCGCGCATGTCTGGCAGAAGCAGGAAAGGACTCGACCGCCGTCCCCACTCCGCTCACACGAGAAGTTGTCATCGCCGAGACGCGGGAAGAAGCGTGGGAATTGGCCGAGAAGTATGTCATGGTCAACTACCGGGATGAGTATGGCGGTGGATGGAAGCATCCGCTGATTGGTTCACAAGATCAGACCCCGGTGAATCAACTGGAAGCTTTGAGCACAGATCGTTTTGTCATCGGCAACCCCGAGGATTGTGTGAAGGCGATACAGCGCTTCGTTGAGACTTTTGGTGTTGATCACCTCATCTGCCGTTTGTACTTTCCCGGCATGCCGCATGCCCACATCATGCAGGAACTCAAGCTCCTGTCACGGGAAGTCTTCCCGGCCTTCCGGTGAGGGTGTGATGGATTATCTCCCGCCGCTCGATCATGCCAGTTCGGCATACACCGGATGGACCCGCGCCCATTGGGAGGTGATCCTCGCGCGGATGACGTATGGCTACGTGCTCGCGGCCGATATTTCAGGCTCTCCAGCACGGGCACTTTATCCCGATGATCGGCGCGGTTTGCCGGATGCGGTGGACGCCATCGAATCGTTCGCCCGGATGGCTTCAGCGTGGGGCGCGTGGTTGCGCAACCCGGCCAACCCCGCTCAAGTGTGCTTTCACGGGCGCGACATGAATTTGGAGTACTTGCTGAGTCAAGCACTGCTGGAGGGAACCGATCCTTCCAACGAGCGCACCTATTGGGGCGACATCGGCCACATGGATCAACGCATCGTCGAGAGCGCTGACATCGCCATAACCATCTGGATGAGCCGCGAACGCGTCTTCAACAGGCTGAGGCCGGCGCAGCAAACGCAAATCATCACCTGGCTGGCGCAGGTGGATGACAAAGGCACCTATCCCGATAACTGGATTTTGTTCACGGCGATGGCGCAAGCGGTGCGTTTGCACCTGGGCTATCCAGCGCCCGAGGCCGATTTGGATTACCGGCTGCAACAGATCAGCGAGTTCTATCGCGGTGATGGTTGGTATGTGGATGGCCCCACGAACGAATTCGAGTTGTACAACGCGTGGATGTTCAATTGGCATTATCTGCTGTGGGCGTGGATTGACGGCGACCGGCGGCCTGATCATCGCCAAACGGTGTTAGACCGCGCGCGCTCCTTCATCGCCGGCTTTGCGCATTTCTTCGGCGCCAACGGTTCTTACCCGGCCTGGGGTCGCTCGCTCGTTTATCGCTTTGCAGCCCTGGCGGCTTTTGCCACCGGCCATTTCCTCAACATCGCGCCGGTAGACCCCGGTTTGCTGCGGCGCCTCTCCAGCGGCTGTTTGCGCTACTTCTATGAGCATGGCTTGTTTGATCCGGAAGGGCATTTCGTGCGGCAGGGGTACCACGGCGACTTCCCTCCGGCGGGCGAGTCCTACATCTCACCGGGTTCGCCCTACTGGTGCAGTCACGGCTTGTTCGCCCTCACCTTTGACGCGGACGATGCTTTTTGGACTGCGCCCGAAAGCCCCCTGCCCGTCGAGCGTGGCGACTTCGAGCTGATCCTGCCCGCACCGGGCTTCGTGTTATCGGGCCGACAGGCAACGGGGCAGGTCTTGCTGCTTAACAGCCGCAGCGGACAAGAGTACGACGTTGCTCGCTACAACTACACCGCCAAGTACGGTAAGTTCGCCTACAGCACCCACTTCCCGTTCAACGTCGTCGCCATTCAAGGCTCACACGCGCCGGATGCCATGCTCGCCCTGACACGCGATGGCAGGGCCTTTGGGCATCGCACCCGCACTCGCGAGGGTTTGGCGGCGCCCGGCCTGATCTGGTGCAAGTTTGAAGAGTTGATTGACGGAGAGCCGCAGCCGATGTGGGTGGCCGTCTTGCTCTGGCGTGATCTGCAAATTCGGTTGGCCCACATCCGGCCGACGTTTCCGGTACGTGCTTTCGAAGCGCCGGGAGCGCTGGGCTGCGAGCGCCCGGCGGAGATTGTGCGCCGGTCTGAGGCAGTAGCGGGCTGGGAATACGCCGAGGTATCCGGGCGCGCGCTGGGTATTCGTCGCTTGCTGGGCTACGACAGCCAACGTGTGAGCGCGCCGTTCCTCGGCCAATCCAACATCAACCTCGCCTACACCTATGCCGAACAGCCGCTGGTCTGCGAGGCGCAACCAAGCGTCGCGCCAAGAAATCTGGCGGCCACAAGCCTGGTCAGGCCAGCGCCTTTTGATCCAGCGACTGAGTTTAATGGAATCGAAGTTAGCACTCAGACCCTGGACATCTTTCACATCAAGTTGCCGGATGGCGGGACGGCTTGTGTCGTTCCCGCTGAAACGACTCCCAAGAAATTGACGGTGGGTGGAATTGACGTTGAAGGCGCTGGAATGCGCTATGCCCGCGTGCAACCCGATCTCAGCGATGTCTGCGGTCTGGGAGTGACGCACGTGGCTGGCATCGTGGAATTCTCCGAACCGGGCACCTTCCGGTTGACACGCGAGGCCGATGGCTCGTCGCGATTGACGACGAACACGGGTGTTTCGCTCACCACTGATTGGTTGGGCGGCGCAGCGCGTTGTATCGAAGCGCACACACTGAATGGTGATTGGGCCGATGTAACTGAGCGTTGCGGCGCGACCACCATTCCCACCGACGTAGTCCGAGAGTGGTCACAACGCAATGAGCGGACGTTGATTGATTTCAGATTGACCCAATGAGTAGCGCCTCAAATGGGTTTAACTAATGCCTGCGGCTGCGATAACTTGCGCCGCCTATAGTGACCGATGCAAACCTTCACGTTGACGGTTGTGATGTACCACTACGTTCGTGATCCCGGCGATCGCTGTGAGGGTGGTTCGGGCATCGCGGGGTTGCCCGTGGCGCAATTCGAGGCGCAATTGGAAATGCTCACGCGCCGTCACGAACTCATCGCCTGGCCTGACCTGCGCGCCTTTCTAATGGAGCAAAAGCCGCTGCCACCCTCTCCCTGCCTACTGACTTTTGACGACGGCCTGCTCGATCACTACTTCAATATATTCCCGATCCTGCGCGCGCGCGGTCTCTCGGGTCTTTTCTTTGCCATGGCTCGACATGGGGATGAGGGCCTCACTCTCGCCCACAAGATTCATTTCCTGTTGCCCGTGCTCACTTTGAATGGATTGCGCGAGGCGATTTGGAAGAGCCTGAACCCAACTCAACGGGATCGCTTTGTTCAAGCGGAGCGCCGCTATCAGTTGCGCTTCAACGCACTCTCCCCTGACGGCCCAACCAACGTGCTGAAATCCATCCTGCAGCGCGAGTTCTCCCCTGAGATCGAGCCGTTGTTGAGTAAGTTGTTCGAGCACCATGTCGGGGCTGAGGTGGAGACGGCGCGCGATTATTATCTCAGCCACGCTCAGATGGAAGAGATGACCGCGGGTGGGATGCATTTCGGCGGGCACAGCCGTAGTCACCCGTGGTTCGATTGGGTCAGCGCCGAGACGCAAGCGAATGAGATCGCTGCGTCAGCCAGCTGGCTGCGTGGCGTTGAGGCCGGCCCGTGGGCCTTTGCCTATCCGTACGGCGGCCTCAGCGCCGACGCTGCCGAGATACTGAAAGCGCAGGGCTTTGCAGCAGGCTTTACTACGCGCGAACAAACCACTCACGCTGAACCCTACTTCATTGGACGTCTCGATGGTGATGCGCTTACGGTCACCAGTAAAGTGATTGAAGCCGGTCACGGCCAACGCTATGCCTGAGGAAAGAAAAGTTCGCTTCGGGATCATCGGCTGTGGGGCCGCCGCGGTGCCGGTGTGTGAAGCCATCGCCGTCTCGCCGCTGACGGAGTTGGCGATGACACATGACATCAACACGGCTCTGGCGCGCGAGTTGGCAGAGCGCTTCCAAGTTCCATACGTGGAGACATCCGAGCAACTGCTGAGTAGCTCCGATGTGGAGGCTGTCTACATCGCTGTGCCGCACCACTTGCTAGCCCTGCTCGCTCAACAGGCTCTTCGAGCAGGAAAACATGTGCTCGTCGAAAAGCCGATGGCCATCAGCCTAGCCGAAACCGACAAGCTGATTGCGCTGGCAGAAGAGCGCAAGCAAGCGCTGGATGTCTTTTACGAAATGCGCCACATCGTGCCGTATGCCCAGGCCCGCGAGATCGTTCAATCGGGGGCGATTGGCGAAATCATCGGTGTGCGCATTCAGACCTTGATTGACAAGCGACCCGACTACTGGCAAGTCGGCTATGCCGGACGATCCAACAATCCGTGGCGGGGCAAAAAAGATCAGGCCGGCGGCGGCGTGGTCTTGATGAACACCAGTCACGCGTTGGACGCGCTGCGCTTTATCACCGGACTGCAAGTCATGAGCGTTTCTGCTGAGATCGGGACGCTGGTGGCGAAGGTGGAAGTAGAGGATACGGCTGTTGCGACGTTACGCTTTAACAACGGCGCCCTCGGAAGTTTGTGCGCCGGGGCGCACATCCCCGGCGCACAACGCGCTGAGTGCTTTGACCTCTACGGCACGCGCGGGCAATTGCGCTTGCCCGATCCATACGGCGGCGATTCACTGCGCGTGTACGTCAAGCATGAGTGGAACGGCCTCGCCGCCGATCAATGGCACGTCCTGCCGCATACACCCACACCCGTTTACGTTCGAGCGATTGAAGCGTTTGCGCAGATAGTCGGGAACGACCCGCCGACGACCACCGGCGCCCGTGACGCCCGGCAAACACTAGCCACCGTGCTGGCCCTCTATCAAGCCGCCGCTGAGCATCAAACCATTCAAGTTTCCAACCGCGAGGTGCACTATGCATGAGATTGATTTGCGTGGCATCACTCCGGCAATCGTCTCGCCGATGCAGGCGGATGGCGAACTGGACCTCATCAGCCTGCGGAGTTACGTGGAATGGCTGGTGGCGCAAGGCCCGATTGCGCTGGCCGTCAACGTGGATACGGGCGAGGGGCCACACTTGACCGCCGATGAGCGGCGGCAAATGCTGGAATCCGTTGTCGAGGCTGTCGCCGGGCGCTGCCGAGTGATCGCCGGCGTGGGTGGGCCATCCACCGCTCAGGGCGTGGCAAATGCACGCGCTGCCAAAGACGTCGGCGCGGATGCTATGCTGGTGTTCCCCATCCCCACTTTCCTCGGTCAACCGCTCAACCCCGAGGTGCCCTATCGCTACCACGCCGCTATTGCCGAGGCGGCGGGGTTGCCGCTCATCCTGTTTCAGTTGCAACCGGCCCTCGGCGGCGTGTTGTTCTCCACCGAGGTGCTGCATCGGTTGATTGAGCTGCCCTCGGTGGTGGCGATCAAAG
>JBQTJD010000683.1:0-2821 GCA_052387475.1 Anaerolineales bacterium
CGGCCCGGCAATGATGACGGCGCGCGCATCCGACGGCACCGTGTCTGTGGCGGCGAGGTTGAGCGGCTTGATTTCGTAGTTCTGTTTCTGCAACAGCCCAACTACCGACGAGAGGCCTTCCTGATTCGGATCGGACTCGGTGGTGCGCTCGCCGTGGCCGGTGAGGAAGTACAGCGTGCGCGAGGTGGGCGCGGCGAAGCCGACCAGCGCGCTGGTGATCTCCGACTCGGAGGCGAAGCTGATCTCCGTGCGCTTCGTCCCCATCTCGAGGATGAGCGTGCCATCGCGCGAAATCTCATACGAACGCGCGCGCACCGGGTCGTTGAACGGATCGACAAACTCGTAGCTGAACTTATCCGGCGCTTGATCCTTGAATTGGTCAAGCAGCTTCTTGGCCGAGTCGCGCTGGCTGGTGACGTTGGGGCTAAAGAAGCCGATGGCCTTCACCGGCTCCGGCGCACGCTTCACCGCCTCGATACTTTCGGTCGAGAGTGTGTTGAGCTGGCCCTCGCTCCAATCGAACACGCGCACATCCGCCGGGGCGCGCTGCACGAGATAATTGACGAGCACGACGATGCCCACCATCGCCAGCGACATGATGGCGGCGTTGGTGCCATAGCGCGCCTGCCGCCCGCCCGCCCAGTTCGTGACCGCGCCGGGGTTGAGCAGGATGGCGATAACGAAGCCGAGCAGGCCAACCACGAGACTCACCTGCACGACGGTGTTGAACTGGCGATAGATGAGGGCGGCTGACGCGGCTACGACGAGGCCGCCGATGCCGAGCGCCAGCGCCCACGGCGCGTAAGGTCTGAGTGATGACGCAGTCATGGTTATCGCCACCTCCGCGATTCGACGACGCGGGTGGTCAGGAAGATGAACAACGCCGCAATCGAGATAAAGTACGTCACGTCAATCAAATCCACTTTGCCGTCGAGGAAGTTGTCGTAGACGTGGCCGGAAAGATCAAGATAGTTAAGTACGTCGGCCACCGGCCCGGTGAGGGATTGAGCGATAGCGCCCATCAGCCACAACCCGAGGGCGATGGCGAGCGTGACGAAGAATGCCGCAATCTGGTTTGAGAACAGGCTGGAGACGAACAGCCCGATGGCGAGGAAGGCCGCCATCATCAGTAAGAAGCCGACGTAGGCGGAGAAGACCTGGCCTTTATCAATGCCCGGTGTCGTAATCCCGTTGGTGATGAGAAAGTAAATCAGCGTGACGAACGTCATCACCGCCATAAAGGCCAGCGCTGCCAGCCACTTGCCGAACACTAACTCCCACTCGCGTACGGGAGCGGTTAACAACAACTCCATCGTGCCGCGACTGTTTTCCTCGGCCAGCAAGCGCATAGTAACGCCGGGGGTGAGGAAGAGCGCCAGGGTGACGAACGGGCCAAACACCCACTGCACCGGCTGCGGCGCGCCGCCCTGCTGCACGACGCCGGCCAAGTTGATGGCGAAGATGATGCCGAGGATGAGCAGCAGCGTAAACGCCACTGCGTACGCCGTCGGTGAGACAAAATAATGAAGGAATTCGCGTTTGGCGATGGTCCAGGCGTTACGCATCGGCGGCCTCCTCATCCCTCTCGGTCGTCGCGGCCTGCGCGCCATCACCCTTCGTCAATTCGAGGAAGATTTCTTCGAGGCTGGCCTTGTCGCGGTGCAACTCCAACAGCTCCCAGCCGCCGTTGACGACGGTTTGCGCGATCTTCGCGCGGCCATCGGTGCCGGGCGCGGTTTCGATCTCAAACAGGCCCTCCCCCAATCGGTGCACGTTCACCAAACCGGGCAAGGCTCCAAGCGAGGCGACCAATCCATCGCCATCGCCGCCCACCTGCAAGTGTACGCGTCCGCCGCCGGCGATTTGCGTGCTCAGGCGCTCGGGCGAGTCCTCAGCCACAATCCGCCCACCGGCGATGATGATGACGCGGTTCGCCAATTCCTGCGCGTGGGCGAGGATGTGTGTGGACAGCATCACCGTCTGCTCTTTGCCGATCTCGCGGATCAGGCCCTTTACTTCCTGCTGTTGCTGCGGGTCGAGGCCGTCCATCGGCTCGTCCATGATCAGCACTTCCGGCTTGTGCAACAGCGTCTGCGCCAGACCGACGCGCTGCCGCAACCCTTTCGACAGATTGCCGATAAACGAATCGGCGCGGCTGTCAATCCGCACGATCTCCATCACCTCATCTACACGGTCTTGCCGCTGCGGGATCTGGCGCAGCTCGGCCATGAAGTCGAGATATTGAATGACCGTCATCTCGGGATACAGCGGCACGCTCTCGGGGAGGTAGCCCACCCGTTTGCGCACTTCGAGCGACTCGGTGAGGAGGTCGAAGCCCGCCACGCGGCCTGTGCCCTCGGAGGGCGGCATGAAGCCGGTGAGGATGCGCATGGTCGTGGTCTTGCCCGCGCCGTTCGGCCCGAGAAAGCCCACGATCTCTCCCTTGTTGGCGTGGAAGGTGAGATTGTCGATGGCGGTGCGCTCGCCGTAGCGTTTGGTCAGCCCTTCAACTTGAATCATTCCGCCTGCCTTCGATGAAAATGACGTGACAACAAAAAGCACCCAGTATCCAAGGGGGACGCTGTGTGCTCCGAGTGATTAGCTCCCAATTCCAAAGCGCCGTCACTATACAACGGAGGCTTATGGATAGTCAAGCGATTTCATGAAACTCTTATCAGTCGCTGTTTAAGGTGACTGTCACTGTCGTGCAAGTTTACAAAATGAAACGACCAGTCACGCCAGTGACAGTCACCAGTACGGTTCAGATTATTGGCCACCCGCTAACCGCCCGCGTCCTCGCAGGCGGCCCAACTTGCCGATA
>JBQTJD010000684.1:0-4298 GCA_052387475.1 Anaerolineales bacterium
GTCCGATGCCGTGCATCGGCGCTCCAAGCCCGCATAAGCGCAGCGACGCTCGCGGGCGTTCTGGCAAGGTGTTCCGACCGCGAGGACGCGGTCGGAGAGCGGGTTGCCCCTAAACTGAAATGCACCCGACGGGTATCCATACTCCGTGTCGATTTCGCGGAGCCGCGTTCGACGTGTTAATAGAGCGAGGGTGCACGCTGGGTCGCAGCCGTTCGGAAACCCAAGTCCAAACCCAGAATATGAGGATTTATGATGAGCCAGTCTCCAATGAAAACCTTTTATGCAATTTTGGCAAACTCACTCGCCGCTTCGCTAATCAACACGACTGTCTGGTTTGCCGTCACCTTTTGGGTTTATCTGGAAACCAGGTCGGTGATTGCCACAGCCGTTATGGCAGGCATCTATACCATCACAATCGCCGTGTCTGGATTCTTCCTCGGGTCGCTTGTGGATCGGTATCCGAAGAAAACGGTGATGATGCTTTCCAGCCTCGGCTCGTTCGTTTTGTACGCGCTGGCCTGCGCCATCTTCGCCACCACCCCGTCTCAAGCCTTTGCCGATGCTTCAAGCCCGGCGCTATGGGTCTTCATCGTTCTTGCCCTGTTCGGCGCGATGGCCGGCAATCTGCGCGCCATCGCGCTGTCAACGCTCGTCACGATCCTGATCCCCGAAGACGGTCGCGACAAGGCCAACGGTCTGGTCGGCACGGCCAACGGCGTGGCCTTCCTCGCGGCGTCCATTTTCAGCGGCCTGGCCGTCGGTTACCTCGGCGTGTACTGGATGATGATCATCGCCATCGGGCTGACCGTGCTGGTCGTGGTTCATCTCTTGACCCTGTCCATCCCGCAATCCGCCCCGGACGCTCACCCGGCCGAAGCGAAAACCGATAGTATTGATGTTCGCGGGACGATTCGCGTCATCGGCCTCGTGCCTGGCCTGTTCGGGTTGATCTTCTTTCACACCTTCAACAACTTTCTGGGCGGCGTGTTCATGTCGCTGATGGACGCCTACGGCTTGCTGCTCGTGTCGGTGCAGGTTTGGGGCGCGTTGTGGGGGATTTTGAGCCTGGGCTTCATCGTCGGCGGGATGGTGGTCGCCCAGCGCGGGTTGGGCAGGAATCCGCTCCGCACGCTCTTTCTGTCCAATATCGTCATGTGGCTGATCTGCTGCGTGTTCACGTTGTATGCTTCCATCGTGCCGATGGCGATTGGGATGTTCATCTGGTTGTGTCTGATCCCGGCGGTCGAGGCCGCCGAGCAGACCATCCTGCAGAAGGTCGTCCCGCCGGAACGCCAGGGGCGGGTGTTCGGTTTTGCCCAGAGCGTCGAGCAGGCCGCGTCGCCCATCACGGCCTTCCTCATCGGGCCGGTCGCGCAATGGATCTTCATCCCGTTTATGACCACCGGCGCGGGTGCGGAGGTGCTCGGCCCGTGGTTCGGGACCGGCACGGATCGGGGCCTGGCGCTGCTGTTTACGCTGGCCGGGGTGATCGGGCTGGCCGTCACGCTGCTGGCCATACGGTCACAGTCGTATCGCGTGCTGTCCGGGGCATATCAAAAGGATGAGCCGATCCTGGCGGAAGCGGCGCCCGCCTGACGCTGTCGATTTCGGGGTGTTTCGTTCGACGTATTAATAGAGCAAGGGTTTACGCCAGCCTGGCTCCAAACCCACAATCCAAAGGAGAGACGACGATGAGAGTCATGGTGTTGGTCAAGGCCGATCAGGACAGCGAAGCGGGCATCCTGCCCAGCACGGAGTTGCTGACGGCCATGGGCCAGTACAACGAAGAGCTGGTGAAGGCTGGCATTATGCTGGCGGGGGAAGGGCTGCACGCCAGCTCCAAAGGCGCGCGCGTTTACTTTTCGGGCGACAAGCGCACCGTGGTGGATGGGCCGTTCACCGAGGCGAAGGAACTGATCGCCGGCTTCTGGCTGTGGCAGGTAAAATCCATGGACGAGGCTATCGAATGGGTGAAGCGCTGCCCGAATCCTATGGGCGTTGAGTCACAAATTGAAATCCGCCGGGTCTTTGAAGCGGATGATTTTGGAGAGGCGTTCACCTCGGAACTGCGCGAGCAGGAAGAGCGCCTGCGCGCGCAATCGGAAGCGAACGCGCGCTGATCGGCGATCTAGCCGGGTGGATGGCCTGCACTCGGCCACTGTGCAAGTCATCCACCTTTTGACAAGGAGGCAACCGTGAACGCAGAAGTCACACAGTACATTCAGAAATTGCCAAAATGGCAGGTCGAAGTTTGTGAATCGCTCCGCAAGATGATCCATAAGACCATCCCGAAAGTGGAGGAGCGGTTGCAGTATGGCAAACCGCACTATCTCAAGGACGGTCACTACGCCTGTCTGATATACGCCGCAAAAGACAAAGTATCCTTTATGCTCTTTAATGCCGACGAGCTCAAAGAGATCAAGGGCTTTTTGAAGGCCATGTCCAGCCCGGATCGAAAAACGGTCACCCTGAGCGAAGGGCAGAAAGCGGATTACAAACTGCTTGCCAAACTTCTCAAGCAGGCATCCGCGTCTTTGTAGTTTCATCACTTGCCAATTTGAATGGAGGACTCTGATGCGAAAACTTATCGTGCATGAATTTATCTCGCTGGATGGCGTGATCCAGGCCCCGGGCGGCGCGGAGGAGGACACCGACGGCGGTTTTGCCCACGGCGGCTGGACACAAGCCTACTGGCACGATGACATTGGCGAGCACTTTACGCAAGCCTTTAGCCAAGCCGATACGCTGTTGTTGGGCCGCAAAACGTGGCAGGGCCACGGCGCCGCCTTTGAGCCTATGCCCGAAGGCGACCCTTTCGGCGACGTGATGAAAGCGATGCACAAGTATGTGGTGTCCACCACGCTCAAATCCACCGAGCTTTGGCGCAACTCAAACATCATCAGCGGCAACGTGGTGGAGGCCGTGCGCCAACTGAAGGCGCAACCGGGCAAGAACATTGTGACGGACGGCAGTAGCGTACTGGCGCACACCCTCCTGCAAAATGATCTGGTGGATGAAATTGACCTGCACGTTTATCCCCTCGTGCTGGGCGGCGGCAAGCGGCTGTTCCCGGAAGGCTTGCGCGTCAACCTGAAACTCATCGAAAGCAAGGCCCTGCCGACGGGTGTCGTTTGGATGCGTTATCAGCCTGACCGGCCCTGAGAGCAGGAAAATGGAAAAAGTCAGCACGCAGTTCACCATGTCGCTGGATGGCTTTATCGCCGGGCCAAACGACGACATCGGCCGGCTCTTTGGCTGGTACGGCAAGGGCGATACCGCTTTCAAGCTGCCGGGCACGGATCGGGCGTTCAAAGTCTCACGCGCCAGCGCCGAATACTTGCGGGAGGAATGGAGCGCACTCGGCGCGATTGTGACCGGCCGGCATGATTTCGATGTTTCGGATGCTTACGGCGGCGTATCGCCCCTGGGCGTGCCAATGTTTATCGTCACTCATCGAGTTCCACAGGAATGGGTGAAAGACGGCTCGCCTTTTACGTTTGTTACCGACGGCGTTGAGAGCGCCCTCGAACAGGCGAAGCAAGTTGCCGGGGACAAAACGGTGGGCGTGGGCGGCGCCACCATCGTGCAGCAGTGCTTACGGGCCGGGTGGCTGGATGAGATTTTGATTGATCTGGCTCCAATACTGCTGGGGGCAGGCACCCGTTTGTTCGACCACTTCGGGCCTGACCCGATTGACCTGGAGGTAATTTCGGTGGTCAACGCTCCAAGCGTGACCCATCTCAAGTTCCGCGTGATCAAGTCATAGATTAGACCTGTCAGGTGGCGCGAGAAGGACTTTTGTTTTCACAGCGCATGCGCGCCACCTGACAGGTCTGGTACTTTCAACACTGTGCCCACCCAAGCCAAAACCATCACCGCTAAATCCTCCGCCGATTTGAACGCGAAACAATTTATCAAACGGCTGGAAGCCCTCCGTTCGCCGAAACAGGCGCTGGCGTATGAACGAGCCTTCAAAACGGGTGATTTCATGGGCGTGCGCATGGGGCAGGCGTTCGCGCTGGCAAAGGAGTTTATGGGGCTGCCGCTCACCGAAATCGAAAAACTGCTCGAAAGCCCCATCCACGAAGCGCGGGTGGGCGGGGTGAGTATCATGGATTTTCAGGCGCGGAGTAAAAAGACCTCGGAAGCGCGCAAACGAGAACTGTACGACCTTTACCTGCGGCGGCACGACCGCATCAATAACTGGGATCTGGTGGATCGGTCAGCCATTTACGTGGTGGGTGGCTATTTGTTTGATAAGCCGCGCAAAGCGTTATACAAGCTGGCGCGCTCGAAAG
>JBQTJD010000685.1:0-3319 GCA_052387475.1 Anaerolineales bacterium
GACAAGATAAACGGCGTCACCAAAATGTTGCCGACGATCAGCACGACGACGGCGCGAAAAAGATCATCCATCAGCGGCTCCGAGTGGTGAGGGTGGAACGCAGCAGCATGCCGTTGCCCATAATCCATAGCAGAACCAGCATCGCCGTGATGGCCCCGATCAACACGGCGGGCGTCCCGGCCAGTGGCGTGGTCAAGCTGCGCGCGCCGGCGAGAGGCCAGCTACTCCATTGGGCCAATGTGCTCAACAAACTCAGCCATTGCGCTTGCAAGCCGGCCAACAGATCTGCGCCAATTTGTAGGAGGGGCTGGCTGAGACTGGTCAAATCTGCCGGTAAAACGTTGGTGGTGAAAATGGGCGCAGCGATGGCCAATAGCACGGCGGTGGCCACAGCTTGTGCGATGACGACCCAGTTGAGGGCCGGTTGCAACATCGGTTCGGGCTGAGGGAGCCGCGCCAGCACGCCGGCGCTCAAGTCGCGCGCCAGCGGCACGGTGGGCAAAGCCTCCAGCGTGGCGAACAGTGATCGCAGTGAGTCCAGCCGCGCCACACACTCCGCACACCCGGCCAGATGCGCCTCGACCTGGCTGCGCCCATCGGCGGGGAGTGCCTGGTCAAGATATTCGTTGAGTAGCTCGTCAGTCAGATGCTTCATCGCGTTTCAATTTCTCCGCCAGCATTTTCCGCGCTCGGAACAGATGGCTCTTCACATCACTCAGCGACAGCTTCAGTTCGACCACACTCTCATCGTAGCTCAAATCCTGAAAATGCCGCAACTCGATGACGGCGCGATAGTGCGGCGGGAGGCTGGCAACGGCGGCGCGCACCGCTTTGGTTTGTTCGGCTTCGGCGCGGGCGGTTTCCGGGTCGCCAGCGACCGCCCGGTCACGCTCCTCATCCAACGCTACTGTCGTGTGCCGGGCTTCCAGCCGGTTGAGGCACAGGTTCGCCGCCACCCGCCGGATCCACGGGCCAAATGGGCGCTCGAGGTCGAAGGTGGCGAGGCGGGCGTGCGCCCGAATAAACGTTTCCTGTGAGGCGTTCTCCGCTTCCGCCCAATCATTCAACATCCGATAGCAGACGTTGAACACCATGCCCTGATGTTGCCGGATGAGTTGCCCATACGCTTCCGCGTCGCCGCGCAGGGCGCGCTCGATGACGGCGCGTTCGGCGGCGGCGCTTGAGTCACTCATGCCTGAAGTGTAATACAGGCGCCGGGCATCGAATGTTGCACAACGTTTGGTATGCAAACTCCCCGGATCTGTGGTTTCATACACCCGAGGAGAACCCAGCGCATGTCTCAACGAAATTTGACCCACTGTGTCCTTTCAGGCTGCGTCGTCATCGCTCTGATGACAAGCTGGCTTCCCGCGCCCGGCGTTTACGCCGCCGACACCCCCACGCCGGAGACGGTCGTCATCCCGGGCACCATTCAAAGCGTGCTCGGCTGCCCTGGTGATTGGCAGCCCGATTGCGCCAAGACGGCCCTGACCTACAACAAAGATAAAGATGTGTGGAAAGGGACCTTCACCCTGCCAGCAGGCAGCTACGAATACAAGGTTGCGCTCAATGGAAGTTGGGACGAGAACTATGGGCTTGACGCCAAACTCGATGGCCCCAACATCCCGTTGAAGTTGGATGAAGAGACCAGTATTACTTTCACCTATGATCACAACACGCATCAGGTGATCACTGACATCGGAGGTGCGACCAGCGGCGCGGTTGCCGCAGCAGGCGGCCCGCAAACAGTCACTATCGCTGGCACGCTGCAATCGGAACTGGGGTGCCCGGGCGATTGGCAGCCGAACTGCGACAAGACCTTCTTGACCTATGACGCGGAAGATGATGTGTGGCAAGGGACGTTCACGGTTCAGCCCAACAATGACCAAGACAAGCAAGGCCCGCGTTATAAAGCCGCGCTTGAGCAGGGGTGGAACGAGAACTACGGTTTGAACGCGCAACCCGGCGGCGGCGATATTCCGCTGGCCGTCTCCGCGCCGGCGGAAGTGAAGTTCTACTATGATCACAAAACTCATTGGGTCGCTGATAGCGTCAACGCCGTCATCGCCGTGGCCGTCGGTGATTTTCAAGGTGCACTCGGCTGTGCGCAGGCTGAGGGTGACGCGGGTTGCTTGCGCTCGTGGCTGCAAGACCCGGAGGGCGATGGGGTTTACGTGTTTGAGACGGATGAAATTCCCACCGGCACGTACACCGTGCAAGTGGCGCTGAATGAGTCGGACGCCGAATTGGTCGCTGCGCCACAATCGTTTACCGTTCAGCAAACGGGCGACCCGGTTTACTTTGGGTACACCGCCGAAAGTGAGGAGCTACTTGTGAGCACCGAGGGAGCACCGCGAGGCAATTTGCAGTTGGCGCAAGCCCATTGGGTGAGTGAGGGCGTGATCCTGTGGAACGTGGCCGGGTCGCCGGGCAACCGCTACAGTTTGCACTACAGCCCCGAAGCGGCGCTGGCCCTGGTGGCAACGGGCATCGCGGGCGGAACCGAAATCCCGCTGACGTTTGTGGGCAGTGGGCCGGCTGACGAAATTTTGGAACGCTTCCCACATCTCAAAGGCCTCACGACGCTAAGGTTGCCCGAGGCCGAACTCGCCAACGTGGCGGAGATGGTGCGCGGGCAGGTCGCTGTCACTGCCATTGGCCCCGACGGGCGGGTGATTGATTCGACCGCGCTGCAAATCCCCGGTGTGCTGGATGAGGTCTATCGCTATGATGGCCCGCTCGGCGTGACGTGGGAGGGCGGGCAGCCGACGCTGCGAGTTTGGGCGCCGACGGCGCGGTCCGTCAGCCTGCACCGGTTTGAGAACTCGGCCACCAGCGCGCACGCCCTGGAAACGCTCACACGCGATAACGCGACCGGCGTGTGGTCGATCACCGGCGATTCCAATTGGAAGGATAAGTTTTATGTCTATGAAGTGGAAGTGTACGTGCCGGCTACCGGCCGGGTGGAGCGCAACGTAGTCACCGATCCGTACTCGTTCAGCCTTTCAACGAACAGCCGCCGCAGCCAGATTGTGGATTTGAACGATCCGGCGCTCAAGCCCGACGGTTGGGAGACGACGGCCAAGCCGCCGCTCGACGCGCCGGAGGACATAGTGCTGTATGAGTTGCATGTCCGCGATTTTAGCGTGAGCGATGCCAGCGTGCCAGCCGAACTACGCGGGACGTTCAAGGCTTTCACTGTCAGCGACTCTAATGGGATGAAACATCTTCGGCGGCTGGCCGAGGCTGGGCTGACTCACGTTCACTTGCTGCCGGTTTTCGACATCGCCAGTGTGGATGAGGACAAATCAAATTGGAA
>JBQTJD010000686.1:0-1743 GCA_052387475.1 Anaerolineales bacterium
AGCCAACTCGGTCTTGCCCACACCGGCCGGCCCTTCGGCGAGCACCGGCTTGCCAAGTTTTTCAGCGAGGAAGATGACGGTGGAGATTTCGTCGGAGGCGATGTATTGTTGCTTGCTCAGCGCATCCGTCACATCAGCGGTGGTGTTGAACATGGCGATCTCCTTGCGGAAAACTATACCATGCCGATTCCATTGCCCCGCCCTGCCCGTATTGGGAGTTGATGAGAAAGCGGGTCAGCGGCCCGCCGCGCGCCGGATGGCCCGTTTCAAGCGCGGCAACAATGGCGCTATCCAATCCCCGCTGCGCCCGCGCGCCACTTTGAACCACGCGCGTTGTTCGCGCGGCCAGTACGTGATCTCCAACGTGCCCGGTTCTTCACCCAATTTGAAATGCCAGTGAATACAACCGGGATATTGCTTGAGCATACCTTTGAGGGTCAACCGCAGACCGGCAGCGGCGCAAGCCTGTTCAATCACGTATTCAATTTGCGCGTGCGACAGATCAGGGGGAAGCGGGATGAGAATTTCCGTCACAACTTGCCCGCGTCGCGCTGCTCGTAGATGTACCACAGCAAATCATCTTCGGGGTGCGGCACATCGAGCAGGGCCAGCATCGCCACCAGTTCGCCGCGATGGTGCGTGCCGTGATTGGCGACATGCAGCATCACCGGCCCCAGCGGCGCGCGGTGCGGGTGGCCGCGCGTATCCGTCCATGAGAAGTCGTCAGCCAATCGAACTTCATCGCATCCCGCGATGCACACTCGCACGTCGGCTTCCACACGCGCCCACTCATCAGCCACATCGGCCAACGCCGGAACAGTCTCCACCTTCAGCAACGCAGTGGGCGAATGACCCTGCCAGCGCGCGAGCCAAATCACTTCCGCCCCCAGCATGTGCGCCAGCACGCCGTGGACGCTGCCCCAAGAATGACCGAGTGGTTGATCCCACTGCTCCGGCGTCAACGCTTCGCAAGCGTGCAGTATGCGGGCGTTCATCCAATAGTGATAGTCGTACAGGAAGCTCAGAGTCTTTGCCGTGAGCATGAGGCTCCCTTCATGAGTTGTTTGCGCCGCGATACGCGCGGTCGAGCAATTCGATGGTGTGATACATCGGCAGCGGCCTGCCCTGACGTTGCAAGTGAGTGCGGATTTGAATCAGGCAACCGATATTGCCGGTGACCACCATGTGGGCCTGCGTACTGAGGATGTTGCGCGCCTTGCGCTCGCCAAATGTCGCGGCCAAAGCCGGTTGCTCGAGGTTGTATGTTCCCGCCGAGCCGCAACACATCTCGCCTTCAGGGATGTCGGCCAGCGTAAGGTTGGGGATATGACTGAGCAAACGGCGCGGCGCGGACGTAACTCCCTGTGCGTGCGCGAGGTGGCATGCGTCATGATAGGCAACTGTAAGTTGCCCGGCGATGCCCAGCGGCCCGCTAAGGGCGGGCGGACTCTGCGATAAGCCTAATGTATTGAGGTACTCGCTCACATCTTTCACTCGTGCCGCGAAGGCTCGCGCCTCGGCCTCCTCCGGTTGGCCGGCGAACAGCATACCGTACTCCTTCATCCCCGAGCCACAGCCCGCTGCGTTCGTGATCACCGCGTCCACGTCGTTTGGGAACGCGCGTAAGTTGTGCCGCGCCAAACCGCGCGCGCGTTCCATCTCACCAGTGTGCAGGCCGAGCGAACCACAACAACCCTGCCCACGCGGAATGACGACCTCCACACCGTTCTTCGCCAGCACCCG
>JBQTJD010000687.1:0-8269 GCA_052387475.1 Anaerolineales bacterium
GCCGAATATCAGGCTTTGATGGCGCTCCGGCCCGACCTATCACCCGAGTCGGTTACACACGATCCGGAATTCGAACGCAACCGCGCCGCCTTCCAACGTCTGCTGCCTGAGTTGCTGAGAGAGCATCACGGTGAATGGGTGGCAATCGTGGATGAACAGCCGGTGCAGTTTGGCCCGGATTTCCAAAGCGTCATCGTCCCGCTACGTGAACGGTTCGGACAGCGGTCTGCCTATGTGCAGGAAATATCAGAGACGCCCCGCGTCTATCGAATTGGCGGGCCACGCCTGATGCCTGGACAAAAAGTGAAACCTGTTGTCTGGGAAGAAACGCATTCGGATTGATCACTATGCGATTTCCGTATGAGGGGACACACGAACCTCCGGCCCCATTTCTCGACATTCAAATTGAGCATCCGACTCAGCCCCAACGTGTCGCTCAACTTTACGCAAAGGTTGATACAGGCGCGGACATCAGTGTTATTCCTCTCAGCGTGGCTCAAGCTCTTGGTCTGGAAGTCGCCGGAGAAGTGAGTGCGATGGGGTTCAATAGACAGGTGAACACGTACACGGTGTATATCACTCGGCTGATTTTTCCATCGGGCCAGCGTGCGCACGTTCACGTCCTGGCAACCGTTTCGGACGAGACTGTTCTTGGTCGAGATGTGCTCAACCACTTCCGCCTATTGTTGGATGGCCCAGCGCTCACTTTGGAAATATTGAATCAAGTCTGAGGCCCTAAGCCCGGAAGAAAGGTTACGCTATCAACGTAGCCTTTTGCGCTGCGCCGCCATTGCTCTGCGTTTCCCGCGTTACCATGACCCCTCCGGCGATGCCGATGCCGGTGGTCGTGCGGCGACTCATCATCCCCCAATCACTCCGGGCGTAATCCCCTGCTATAATCCTCGCGCTCAATTGAAAGGCGTTGCATGTTCAAGCAGATCCTCAAGTTCATCGCCGGTGATCCGAATAAAAAGGATATTGACCGGTATTCTAAAATCGTCGCCGAGATCAACGGCCTCGAGCCGCAGTTCCGCGCGTTCAGTGATGAGGCGTTGCGGGCCAAGACGGATGAGTTCAAACAGCAGATTGCCACCGCGGTGAGCGGTGTCGGGGACGAAAAACAACGTCGCGAGGCCGAGCAAGCAGCCCTCAATGAAATTTTGCCCGAGGCTTTTGCCGCTGTGCGCGAGGCCGCCATGCGCACGCTCGGCCAGCGGCATTACGATGTGCAGCTCATCGGCGGCATGATTTTGAACGAGGGCAAGATCGCCGAGATGCGGACTGGCGAGGGTAAAACACTGGTATCCACCCTGCCGATCTACCTCAACTCGCTGCTCGGGCACGGCGTGCATCTCATCACCGTCAACGATTATCTCGCCCGGCGCGACGCGCGCTGGATGGCGCCGATCTATCACTTGCTTGGCCTGACGATCGGCGTGCTGCAGGAGGCCCACCGCACGCAAAACGCTACCCAAGCGTTCCTCGTGGACCTCGCCAAAGAGTCCGCCCAAGAAGATCAGCATCAACTCCAACTCGTCCCGCGCAAAGAAGCCTATGCCGCCGACATCACCTACGGCACAAACAACGAGTTCGGCTTCGATTACCTGCGCGATAACATGGCGATGACGCTCGAAGGCCGTGTGCAGCGCGAGCGCTACTACGCCATTGTGGACGAAGTGGATAACATCCTCATTGATGAGGCGCGGACCCCCCTCATCATCAGCGGCCCATCACAGGAAGATCCAAAACTTTACACCGAATGCGCGCGTATTGTGAAGCAGCTCAAGCCGGAGCATTTTGAGATTGACGAACGCAATCGCTCGATTGCGCTGAACGAACTGGGTGAGGCGGCGATTGAGCGTTTGCTCGGCCAGCCGCTGCGCGACCCCGACCGGCCCGAGGAAGTGACGCCCGAGCAGGCGCGGCTGCTGGGCCACATCGAACAGGCGCTGCGGGCCGAGTTCCTGTTCAAGAACAACAAAGACTACGTCGTACAAAACAAAAAAATCATCATCGTGGATGAATTCACCGGGCGCATGATGCCGGGCCGCCGCTGGAGCGATGGCCTGCATCAAGCAGTGGAGGCCAAGGAAGGCGTGCCGGTGCAGCAGGATAACGTCACGTACGCGACGATCACGCTGCAAAACTATTTCCGGTTGTACGCCAAGCTGGCGGGCATGACGGGCACCGCGCTCACCGAGGCAGAGGAGTTTGACCGCATCTATAAACTCGCCGTCCTCTCCGTGCCGCCGAACCTTGAGTACATGGCCACCCGGCCCGACTCCACATTGCTGGAGGCGGAGGTGAAGGAGGACGGCCAGCGCTTCACCTACTTCGCCAAGAAGGGTGATGCGGAGAAGAAGCCGGTCTTCTGGCGGCGCAAGGATTACCCCGACCTCGTCTTCCGCACCGAAGAAGCCAAGCTGCGATCCGCCATTACCGAGATGCTACGCCGGCATCTGTACGGCCAGCCGCTGCTCATCGGCACGACGTCGGTCGAGGCCTCCGAGCATCTTTCCGAGCGCCTGCGGCCCGAGCCGCTGCAACGGTTGGCGATGGTGCTGCTCATCCGCCACGCCTGGTTCGAGAAGAACAACAAAGAGGAAGATGGCATCCTCGTGCCGGAACTTCAGCCGCTGGCCGACGCGCCACTGGATAAACTCAACCGGACTGACCTACAGAAGCAGATGCGCGACCTTGGGCTGAGCACCAACCCGGCCGGCGAGGACAACCTCAAGCGGCTGCTGAGGATTCTGGAACTCGGCGAGGAATACACCGAGACGCTGATCAAAGTGTTGCAGGGTGGCATCAAGCACAACGTCCTCAACGCCAAGAAGCACGACGAAGAGTCGCGCATCATCGCCGACGCGGGCGCGCTGGGCGCGGTGACGATTGCGACCAACATGGCCGGTCGTGGCGTGGACATCAAACTCGGCGGCGAGATGGCGGAAGAAGTCGTCACGGCTGTCAATCGCGTGTTGCGCCGGAACGGGATCGACGACCCGTACGATTTCACCAACGACGAGCGCCGCGAGAAGCTGCGCCTAATCCCCGAAAGTGAGTGGGGGTTGTACGAAGGTGAGTGCAAACTCTTTCTGCAAATGATGGAAGACTCGGAGCGGGTGCGCGTGGTCGGCGGGCTGCACGTCGTCGGCAGCGAGCGGCATGAGGCGCGCCGTATCGACAATCAGTTGCGTGGCCGCGCGGCCCGCCAGGGCGACGCCGGCTCGTCGCAATTTTTCCTCTCGCTCGAAGATGAGTTGATGCGGCGCTTCGGTGGGCAGGGCGTGAGCGATTTGATGCAGCGGTTGCGGATTGACGACTCGGTGCCCATCGCCGCCGGCATCGTCAACCGCACCATCGAGCAAGCGCAGACGCGGGTTGAAGGCTCGAACTTCGATATCCGCAAACACCTCATCGAGTACGACGATGTGCTCAACGCCCAGCGCAACAGCATCTACACCCAGCGCGACCGGGTCTTTTCAAAAGCCGATCTCACCGATGACTTCGATGAAATGCTGACGGCCGAGGTCGTGCGCCGGGTGGAGTTGAACGCCGCTGCGGACGACCGCTGGAAGTTGTTCGCGTGGCTCGACGAAATCCAGCCGCCCATCGTGCTGGCCGAGGACGAGATTTATCCCACGTATACGCAAGAGATTTTGTTGCGCGAGATTGGCGATGAAGCCGATAAACGCGCGGCATTACTTGAGTTGGCGCGCGACGCCATTAAGGCCGAGCGCACGCACCTCATGGAAGCAATTGAGACGCAGATTGAGCGGGCCGAAGAACGGCTGGGCGATCAAGTGAAAGAGAAGCGCCGCCTCGCTGAGGAAACACTCGAGGCGCTCGAAAATGAAGCCGAAGAGTCGAAGCGCCCGGTGGAAGCGCGCGCCGCCTTCCGGGCGGTGGGCGAGGCGCTGGGGGCAAGCCTCCAGCCTTCGACCAGCGATGTGCGTGAATTTGACCTCAGCGCATTCAAGCGCCGTATCGCCGAGTTGGCCGAGGCGTCGGTCTCAACCCGCGCCCGCTTTGCGCTGGCCGCCGCCATTGAACGCCGCCTCGGCGTGTCGCTCGGCCTCAGTCAAAAGGGTGATGAGCACTGGGACGTTATGCGTCGCGCGCTGACGGAGGCCGCCGAGAAAGCCTTCGACACCCGCGCCGAAAAATCGCTCGCCGACATCGAACGCGAGTTGAAGTCGTATGTGCCGGATGGGGCTTCGCGCGCGCAACTCATCCGCGCGCTCGGCGGTATGCAGGTTGGCCGCGCGGTAGCCTTCGACCGCCAGCATCGCCGCACCGAAATCGCCGTGCAGCGCCTGCACTATGTGTACCTGGCCGGCGAGATGTCGGCGGATTGGTCAGCGAAGGAACTGCAAGAGGAAATCCTCCCGCATCTGCGCCGCGCAGTGGACGCGTTGCGGCGGCACATCGGCGAGGCGGTGAACCGCGCCCGCGTGCAGGCGGGCCAACCGGAAGAACCAATCGAGGAGCTTGGCCGACGCGAAATAACGGCGGCTTATCGCGGGCTGATGCTGCAAGTCATCGGTGGGCTGTGGGTGGATTACCTGACCTCGGTCGAAGCGTTGCGCACCTCGATTGGGTTAGAAGCGTACGCGCAACGCGACCCGCTGGTCGCCTACAAATCCAAAGCCACCGAGATGTGGAACGAACTGCTCGCCAACATCCGCAGCGGCGTCGTGGGGCGCGCCCTCACGCTGCGCCCGCGTGTGGAGGTGCAGCAGCCGGCCCAATCGGCCCGCGCGGCGCAGCCCGTCGCAGAAGCAGCGAACGGCGCCGAGCAACCGGCGAATGGCGCAGCACAGAGCGCCGAAGGTGAGCGCGCCTCCGAAGGCAGCGGAGGCAAGCGGCGACGGCGGCGGCGGTAATGAAGATCACAGGTGACTGTCACTGGCGCGTCAGTTCCGCAAACTGCTATGATTTGTGACGCCAGTGACAGTCACCTTAAGCAAGAGAACGGCTGCCGACTTGCTCACCCGTCCTTTTTTTCTTGATGAAGCGGACTTGGTTTGCCTTCCCCTCCCATCCTTCAGCCCGGCATCGTCTGTGCAGATAACGGGCTATGCGCGCAACGTTTGCGCCGCGCAACTCTTGCGCCGTTCAACCCAAACCGTGAATTTGTACGGTTTGAGTATTCCGGGTATCCTTTGGCCGTAATGACGCACCGCGCTTCACATAGCTCCACTTCGGCGCTTTATCCCACTCGCGCCGAACTCACCCGCCTTCCCAAAATTGAATTGCACCGGCATTTGGAAGGCTCGTTGCGTTTGAGCACGCTGTGCGAGATCGCGCGCGATTTCAAGCTCGACCTGCCCACCGAGCCGGAGGTCCTGCGCCCGCTGGTGCAAGTGCTGCCCACCGACGAGCCAACGTCGAAAAATTTCCTCAGCAAATTTTTGGTGTTGCGCAGTTTTTATCAAACCCCCGAAGTCATTCATCGGTTGACTTATGAGGTCATTGAGGATGCGGCCGAGGATAATATCGAATATCTTGAGTTGCGCTTCACGCCGATGGCGCTGAGCAAAACCAAAGGTTTTGCCCTGCACGAAGTCGTTCACTGGGTGCTGCTGGCGGTCGATATCGCGCGCCACGTCTTCCCGCAGATGCAGATTGAGTTGATCGCCAGCATCAACCGCCACGAGTCGGTGGACATCGCGGAGAAGGTGACGCAGATTGCCGTCAAGCACAAAGAGGATATCGTGGGGCTTGACCTGGCGGGCGATGAGGCCAACTTCTCCGCCGAACCGTTCGCCGCGCTCTTTCATGAAGCGCGCGCGGCAGGTCTGGGGATCACGGCCCACGCGGGCGAGTGGACGGGGGTAGAGACCGTGCGCCACGCCATCGAGCGGCTTGAGGCGAACCGCATTGGCCACGGCGTGCGCGTGATGGAAGATCCGTCAGTGACCGCGCTTGCCCGCGAACGCGGCATCGTGTTTGAAGTGTGCGTCACCAGCAACGTGCAGAGCGGCGTCGTGCCACGCCTGACCGAACATCCGTTGCGCCGCATGCTCGAGGCTGGGCTTAAAGTCACCCTCAACACCGACGACCCCGCCGTCTCCGACATCACCCTCACCGACGAGTATGCGATTGCGTCCGAGTCATTGGGCTTGACAACCGAGCAAGTGAGGGCCACCGTGCACACCGCCGCGCAGGCCTCTTTCCTTCCCCCAATCGAAAAGCAAAAATTACAACAGCATTTTCAATCCGTACTGACGCCAATAGCCAATAACGAATAACCCAGATACGGGCGTTGCGTTACCAGTTATTCGTTATTGCTGTTGTTCCCAACGGCGGATGGCCTCGCGGAAAACCGTTTGCAGTGTGGCGTCGGGGATTTGATCAACGGCGTCGTACACCTGCGGGCCGACCTCGAAGATGACGCCGTTGTTCGGGCCGGAGGCAACATGCAAATGTTGCGCGGCAAAAGGCGTGCCGGCGATGATGTGCTGCAACACCTCGTCAATTTGTTCGGCCAGGAGTTTGATGGGGGGCAGTTCTTTGGCGCTCAGTTCGCGCGTGATGGCTATTTGCTTGAAGAGATTCATGCTCGGCGCGCGTAGCGGCGCAGCGGCTTCGTTGGTTGGCGCTTTGGGGAGCGGCGCGGCGTTGAGCTGAACGGGCGGATTACCGCCCAGCGATGGGTTGGCCTGAGCTTCGGTCGTGGCTGAGAGTGTCACCGGAGGCGTCACCATGGTTGCGCCAACAATGGCGGCGCTCATGCCGATGAATTCCTGCAGATCACGCATCGTCAGCAGCAACGCGCGCCGCACATCGCTTTCTTTCACGTCACTCATCTCGGCGTAGCGTTTGCCGCTGATCTCCACCAGCACCCGCCCGGTCAATTTATCGCGCAGCACGCGCAACACTTCATGGTTAGCCGGGTCGGCAGGTGCGGCGCGGGGCGCGAGACGTTCGGTCACGGCGACGGGCATTGACAATTGAAAGCCGGGCTTCTTATCTTCGTTTGCGGTGACCGGCGCGCCGGTGTCGTCTTTTGGCTTGCGTTCACGACTCCACAGGTTCAAGCCGACGGCCAGCAAAATAATAAAGCCCAGCAGACCGATGATGGCAACGCCGAGCAACAGCGGCGCACTGTCGATGATTTGACGGGGATCCATGCTTCACCTTCCTTGACGACGCGACCGGAGGGGTTGGCAAGCGCGGCAGAAATGTGTGCCGCGCTGCCCGACGACGATGCGCTTAATCACACCGCCGCAACGCAGGCACGGCTCGCCCGCCCGGTCGTACACGCGAAAGTAATTTTGAAAGCCGCCGCCGCGATAGACCCAATCAATGCTCGCGCCGTTATGACGCAATCCGCTCTGTAACGCAGCCCGGATTGACCGCCAGAGCGCGCGCACTTCCGGCGGTGTGAGCGAGTCGCTCCGGCGCAGTGGATGCAAGCCCGCGCGGTGCAGCGACTCATCGGCGTAGATGTTGCCCACCCCGGCCAGAAAAGTTTGATCCAGCAGCAGCGGCTTGAGGGCGCGGCGGCGCTGTTGCAACATCTCGCCGAGCTTCTTCGCGGTGAATGCGGCGCTCAGCGGCTCAGGCCCCAGCGCGCCGGTCACGTCTTCGGCCTGCGCGGCCACGAACACCTTGCCAAATTTGCGCGTGTCGCTGAAGCGCATCTCCCAGCCATCATCAAAATGAAAGACCGTGTGAGCGTGTTTGTCGCGCGGCGCGCCGGCCGGCACGACCGTCAAATCACCGCTCATCTTGAGATGGATCAGCAGCACATCCTGGCTCAACTCGAACACAATGTACTTGCCACGCCGGCTCACCGTGCGGATGAGTTGGCCGGGGAGGCGGCGTTGCACTTCGCGTGGCGCGGGCTGGGCGATGTGGCGCGGCCACTTCACGGTGACGCGCTCGATGACGCGCCCCACCACCGATGGGCCACGACCGCCTTTGCCTTCGCGCAACTCGCGCGCGACGGTTTCGACCTCGGGTAGCTCTGGCATGGCGCGATTATAGATGAAGTCGTTTCGGTATGAATGTTTGCATAAGTTGTGATAGCCTTGCGGGAAATCTTTCGTGAGTTAGGCGGTTACCCAACACCTACATTAGTGTCACTCTGAGCGCGTACGCATGACCTTCGAACTTAATGGGTCCTTATCGCGCGAAGGGCCTCCTCCGGGCGGTGAGAGTCCCTTCGCGTGATAGACACATGCAAGTCCGTGGCAACGCAATCGCGCTCAGGGCGACATCAGCGAATTGACATGAATTTCACGAATGTCGCGAAGGACTA
>JBQTJD010000688.1:0-3154 GCA_052387475.1 Anaerolineales bacterium
GAAGTGGACGGCATCGCCGCGCGTGTGCTCGGCCCTGGCGAACGCGCTCTCGGCTTTGCGTTGCTCGGTGTGCCGGCAGTGTTGGGATTGCGGCCCCCGTGGAGCGTGGAGTTTCTTCCATGGCCGATGTTGTGGCTGGCGATTACCGCTTATACGATGGTAGCCGCTTACCACGTGTGGGGCGTGCGGCGCGGGCAGCCCGCGATGATACCGGGCAGCCGCCGATTGCTGTGGCTGCTGCCGCTGCTGCTGGCCGTCCTCCTCATCGGCACGCGCTTCGGTACCGATTCAACCGGGCGCTATTTTCTGCCGCTATATGTTGTGGTCGCACTGACCACGGCTTCGGCCATCGCTGCGCTGTGGCGTGTGCGGCCTGTGCTCGGAGCGGTAAGTTTGCTGGCCGTGCTCGCGGTGAACGTGTACGGCAATTTGCAAGCCGCGCAATCACCCGATAAGCTCACCACACAGTTCGACCCAATCACACGCTGGGACAACGGGCACGATGCTGAGTTGATCGAATTTCTCACGGCCCATAACCTCACGCGCGGCTACAGCAACTATTGGGTATCGTTCCGTCTGGCGTTTTTGTCGAGCGAGCGAATTCAATACTCCTCAGCGTTACCGTACAAACTCGATTTGAGCTATAACCCCGCCGACAATCGCTACCCGCCGTATGCGCAGGCTGCTGATGTAGCGAGCCGCGTAGCCTACATCACCACCCTCCATCCCGAGCTCAATATGCGCTTGCGGGCCGCGTTCGCTACGCAGGGCGTGACGTTCAGCGAAAAACAGATCGGACCGTACACCGTATTCCATGATTTGTCACGCGTTGTGCGCCCGGAAGAATTGCTGAAATGAAAGTAGCAATTTGTCACTCCCGCTTGCGGGGGAGTGACGGCGGTGACCTTTATGGCGTTGATATAGATCATGGGTAGTATGCGTCCACTATGAACTTCGATCAACTCGGCTTTGACTGGATCGTGTACGCCTACCCGGCGTTGATGACGTTTGTGAGCGGCGGCGATCCGTACACCGTGGTGCCCAACTTCGTCAACCCGCCGTGGATGTTGTTGCTGCTCTCGCCGCTATCACTCATCACACCGCTGCAGGGTGTCGTCATCCTCGGTGTTATCACTGTCACCGGATTGGTGGCGCTGTGCGGACGCAGTCCCCGCGCGTCCAACGAGGTGGATAAGCAGCGAGGTGAAGCGCGCGGCGCACGCAAATTGTGGCTTGCCATCCCACTCGCCATTTCATTTCCGATGATGACGTTGTTGTGGCACGGGCAAGTGGACGGCGTGATCCTGTGGGGCCTCACACTCGGTGGGCCGTTCGGTTTGCTGCTGCTCGCGGCCAAGCCGCAGGCGGCAGTATTCGTCGGATTGATCTGGGCGATGCAGGCCTGGCGCGAAGGCGGGTGGAAGCAGGCCGCGCGGCTCGTGCTGCCCGTCGTTATCGCCGCAGTCGTGTCGGCCTTTCTCTATCCGAGTTGGGTGCGGGCGATGCTCTCGGCCTCGGCGTGGGCGCACACGACCAACGGCTTTCCGTGGTCGCTGGCGCTCGGGGCGGGCGTGCTCGTATCGGCATTGCGCGGTCAGCGCGAGGATTTGGCCGCTCTGGCGACGGTGCTGCTCGCGCCGTACACCAACGTGCAGTCATGGGTTCCGGCCATGGCGCTGCTCTCCGCACGCTATCAGTGGGAGGTGGTTGCGGCATGCGCGGCGTCGTGGCTGATTCCGATATGGCTCTTGGCGCATCGGTGATGGGCGAGGGCCACCCCAACGAACGATGACACGCTTCGCGATCCCGACTCTCACATTGCCTCGGCTCGTCGTCGCGCTGACGTTTCTGGCGATCTTTGCGATGGCGATGCGCGTGAGCGCCGATACCGATACGTGGTGGCACTTGCGCACCGGGCAGTGGATCATCGAGCACAGGTCCGTACCACAGACCGACCCATTCTCGTGGACACGCGCCGGTGAGCCGTGGCGCATCCCCGGCTGGATTGTGCAAGTGCCGTTGTATCTGTTGTTCACAAACTTCGGCTATGCCGGATTGAACTTGTTCACCGCCGCGTGCGTGACGTTGACGTTCGCGCTTGTGTATCCGACGTGCACCGGCCACCCATTGCTGCGCGCCTTTGTGCTGGTGCTGGCGGCGACGGTCTCGGGCATCTATTGGTCGGCGCGGCCACAGATTGTGTCGCTGGTGCTAGCGGCGGCGTTTGTGTTGATCCTGTATCGTTGGCGGGAAGGGCGATTTTACGGTGGGCAACCACAAGGGTTGTCCGTACGGTTGTTGTGGTTGCCGGTGTTGATGGCGTTATGGGCCAACGCGCATGGTGGCTTTGCGATTGGGTTCATTTTAATTGGGCTGACGTTCGCGGGCGAGATGTTGAAGGATACGTGGCAAGTACTCGAGCAGTGGCGCAAATCCACAATCTCCAATTCGCCAATATCCAATAACCCCCCCCTGCAACTTCTCTTCGTTGTAGCGGCTTGCATGTTCGCCGTCGCCCTCAGCCCCGCCGGACCGGAGATGTTGCTTTATCCGTTTAAGACCGTTTCCATCGGCGCGTTGCGTGAGTTCATTCAAGAGTGGCAATCGCCGAACTTTCATGAACTTTCACAGCAACCATTTCTCTGGCTGTTGTTGCTGACGTTTGCCATGGTCGCGCTGTCGCGCAAGCCGGTGGATGTGACCGATCTAATTCTGGTGTGCGGCACGGCATATCTCGGCTTCCTTGCGGGGCGCAACATGCCGCTGCTCGCGCTCACCGCGCCCGCGCTGCTGACGCGGCACGCCGCCCACTTACTCGACGACGTTCGCAAACGGGATTCGGTATCCGGTGCGAGCCACCCCGCTCACGGGTTCATCGTCGCGAATTGGATCTTGCTCGTGGTGTTCACATTGCTCGCCCTCATCAAAATCATTTCAGTACTGCCGGCGCGTGTGAATGAGCCGGCCATCGCGCAGAGCGTGCCGGTGGGCGCGGCGGACTTCATTCGGCGTGAGAGGCCGCTAGGACCGCTGTTCAACTCGTACAACTTCGGCGCGTATCTCATGTGGGCGCTGCCGGAGTATCCGGTGTATGTGGATGGGCGCACCGATTTGTACGATGATGCTTTTCTGCGCGAGTATTTGAGCGTGGCTT
>JBQTJD010000689.1:0-5125 GCA_052387475.1 Anaerolineales bacterium
GCCGAACGCGCGCCCTGCTCGATGGCAAAGTGCGCGTCAATAGCCAACGCCTGCACACGCGTGAGGAGCGAGTCGGGCGCATTCACGTGCCCCCAGCGAGTCTGCACAAAAGCCAGACGCGGCCGGTTTTGGAAGTGGGGCACGGTGCAGCGGAGGAAATCCGCCGGCGGGATGAAGTCGGCGTCAAAGATGGCGATGAACTCGCCGCGCGCCTGACTTAATCCATACGCCAATGCGCCGGCTTTGTAGCCCGTCCGATCCTTGCGAGGCAGATGGACAACGTTGACGCCGCGCGCCTGCCAGCGGGCTACGGCCGCGCGCACCAGCCGAAACGTCTCATCGGTTGAGTCATCGAGGACCTGAATCTCCAACCGGCCCGGCGCGTAATCGAGTTGGGCCGCGGCCGCGATCAACCGCTCGGCGACGTATAGTTCGTTGTAGATGGGGAGTTGCACCGTCACGCTCGGCCACTCGTGGAGGGCGGGTGCGGCGGGGTCGGGGCGTGCACGTAACAGCGCTCGCCAGGTGAGATAAAAGAAGTTCAAGCCGTAGGCAAACAGTGCGCCTAACAGGAGGAGATACACCGTAGCTAACGGAATCAGAAGTGCGTCACGCATGCCGCTGGTCCTGATCAAAATGCAACGCCCACAGCGCCCAGATCAACCAAACCCACAACCGGCCCGGCGCCAGCAGCCAGGGGTAGTAATCCAGAAAGCTCACCACCGTCACCGCGGCCAGCGCGCCCGTGAGTGCGATTAATTCTGACGACAGCGTGCGGCGCTTGAGCCACACCAACAGCCAGGGCGCTCCCAGCGCCAACGTGTAGGCCAGCGCGCCCAACAACCCGATCTCAGCCGCCACGACCAGCAGCACCACGTGCGCGGGTTGATAGTCCAGCGGAAAAGTCGGATAGGCTGCGCGCAGGGCGAGCGGCAACGCGCCGAGGCCCACCCCGGTAAGCGCGTGCTGCTGAAAGACCTGATTGGTGGCCTGGTTGAGATAGGCGCGTTCGGAGACCGGCTCAACGTTGACGGGCGAACTCTCCAGATCGAGCCGCATCCCCAGATACGGCCAGGTCTGCCACACAAATGGTGCGGCTACCAGCGCCGCCGCGGCGAGCAGGCCGGCGCAATCCGCCACGATACGCCTCTGCCGGCGATAGACATGCAGACCGAGCATGACCGCTGTGCCCGCGCCGAACGCCAGCCAGGCGGAACGCGAAAAGGTGAGGTACAACGCCGAAACGCCCAATGCGAAGGCGCTGGCCCACAGCATTCGCCAGTGGGGCCTGACAGCTTCGATCCGGCCCAGCATCAGCACCAGGCCAAAAGCCAGACAGCCCCCAAGCAAGTTGGGGTGATCCGAGAGGCCATAAGCGCGCAGAAAACGATGACCGTCCGGCCCAAAGACAACACTCACGCCGCTGATTTGTGGATCGAGGCTGTACTCGCCCCACAGCTCGAGGCCGACCGAGTGTTGTTGCAGAACCTGTCCGATCCCAATCACTGCCTGTAGCGCGACCATCAGCGCAATCGGCAACAGCAGGTCATCCACGCTTTTTGTTTCATTGAGGATGTAGAGCGCGAACAAAGCCATCCCAACGAGCCGCAACAGGTGATAGGCGGACAATGCCGCGTCCACCGAGGTGATGACCGTCGCCGCTGCGATCACGACCAACGCTGCCAGCGGCCAACGCAACAGTGCCGGGCCGGTTCTGACGGGGCGCGGCTCAATCAGCACACTCACCGCCCACAAGCCGAGTGTGAGCGCGATCAGGGCATCGCTGAGGAAAAACAGTACATCGGTGTAATCGCCATACACCGGCGGTTGAGGCCGAGCTTGCAACAACCAGCGATAGCGCAACGGCGCGACCACGACCGTCACGCCCACTGACCAACGCGTGACGACAAGTAGAACCGATCGCAGACGCACGCCGGAAGAGGGTCGCGTGGACGATGATGGCGCGCTCATCGATTGCGGAGACGGCTCAGGCGTCATGAGTCTGAATCGGGGCTGTCACCTTCAGCCACAGAAACGGTGACCGAGGTACTTCGCCCCACCACCATTGCGCCAGACGATTGAGCGGCGCGCGCGGGTTGTAGAGCACGTCGGGATTGAACGGCGTAAGCGCCGAACGTAAATGATGATGATAGGCCTCGGTCATGAAAGCCAATCCCTTTTGCGTGTAATACTCGCGCGTCCGCTGTTGCGCGGCGACAAGTTCGGAGGCGGCGTACAGCGGGCTATCCAGCACATGAACTTCATCGCCCGGCGCGCACAACGCCAGCAAGCGGCGCACAAGGGCAGGCAAATCGGAAAAATATTGGATGACGCTAGCCGCCACGATCATATGAAACGTACCTAAAGGCAGCGGCGCGCTAAAGACATCGCCGTAGATGAATTTGAGCCGCGGTCGTTCCACGAACACGCGGGCCGCCTGCGTCAGCTCGCGCCGGTTGAGGTCGAGGCCGTACACGCGCACATTCGGTAGCGCGGCGAGTTGATGCGCCATCCATCCGTTGCCGCACCCTAGGTCAAGCACATCGAGGCCATGTTGCCTGCGGGCCACGTAATCGGCCAGCCGGCCCAGTGAGTCGGCGCGCGCGCCCCACTCCTTCACGAGCGGATGGTCTTTCGCAATCTCCGGTAACGTGCGCACCACCTCATCGGGATACAGCCGATTCTCGCGCGCTCGCACCCGCCAGTAGTAGTCTTCCTGCTCAACGTATACCTGCGGGTCAGAAAGATAGTAGACGCCGTCTTTGCGCTCTGCGCTCGCTAAAAGACTCTCAAGTTTCGCGCTCATGAGTCAGTCAACAGATTGCACGGTTATATCGGTCATCACACCGAGTACGTCACTCCCGAGAAAGCGGGAGTCCATGCTAGCGGTTTGGATACCCGCTTGTGCGGGTATGACGTTACCATCTGCTTCATCCGCTCAATCTGGCGACAAGTACCGCTCCGTTACAATCACAAAATCGCCCATTGTATTCAGCAGCGGCCAATGGGTCACGCGCGCATCAATCGCCGTCAACCAACGGAACAGGCGCGGAAAGCGATGCGGGAAGCCATCCATAAACGCCGGCGGGCTGAAGAGCGATAGTGATTGAAGGCTTATGACTTTGAACTCGCTGCCCAACGCACGTTGCACTGGTAGCGCTGAGAAATAGTAAGTCGTGAAGTACGCACCTTCGACGTTGGCGCGCGTCGCGCCACCCACCCGGCGGAAGGCTACAGCAAAACGACCGCGTAATGCCTGCGCTAACTCCCACGGGCACACGCGCGGCATGATCACCCACACCACGTAACCGCCTGGTCGCAGCACGCGCGGCAACTGCTCGGCCACCGGGCGCAAGTCCGGCACACAGTTCAATCCACCGAAGTTTGAGAAGACCAAATCAAATGGGCCGCCCGTTGCACTCGCCAGTTCCATCACCGACAGCGGCTGCACCGTCAACCGATCATGCAATCCGCGCGTCTCTACTTTGTGGTGGATTTCGGCCAGCATGCCCTCGGCGACATCGGTGGCATGCACGTGGTAGCCGCGCTCGGCGAAGTACGCGGCATCTTCGCCGGTACCGGCGTTTAATTCCAGGATGTGGCTGTCCGGCGGAATGAGGCTTTCCACACGCGCGCGCACCTGTCCACGCGTCCGCTGGATCGCTGGATGCGCCGCGCCATAGTCATCGTAAACGCGGGCCTTGCGCGAGAAGCCGAGGTTGATGGAGTCGATGTCGAGCATGATGAAACGTTGTGCGTGGTGCGTAATCCGTACAATACGCATTCCGTGCTACGAGCTACGCACCCTGTTGCAAGTAAGGCATCAATCCCACACGCATCTGCGCCCACCGCGCCGTCTCGTACAGTGCACGCGGCAACTCGCGCCACTGGCCGCGCCGCAGGAATTTTGTCAGGCGGTATTCAGCGTGGATGAAGCGGTGCAGCCGCCGATAAAACTCGGCTGGGAATGGGCCGCGATACAACATCGCCAAGTCATCCGAGTCGCGCCAGTTTTGTTGCGCGCCCAATTCGAGTTTGACCCGCTCGTAAAACTTCGTGCCGGGCAAAGGATATGAGACCGAAATGCCGATGTCGTCGGGCAAGCACTCGCGCACCATGCGGCGGGTGAGCGCGATGTCGGCCCACGACTCGCCGGGGTAGCCGAACTGCAAGAAGAAGCCCACGCGGATACGGTGGGCGTGCAACAACTTCGCCGCGCGTTCGATCTCTGTGACCGTCTGACCCTTATCCATCGCGTCGAGGATTTTCTGAGAACCGGACTCCGCCCCCATCCACACCGTCTGGCAACCGGCGGCGGATAACACGGCAGCGACACGTTCGGTCACAAGATCGGCGCGTTGCAGGCATTTGAACGGCACGATGGCGTTGGCGGCGCGAGCGAGTTGCGCGAAGCGTTCGATCCAGCCGGGCTTGAGGCCGAAAATGTCATCGGCGAACCAGATGTGATCCGGCGCAAAGTGCTCCTTCAGCCATTTGAGTTCGGCGATGACGTTCTCGGGCGAGCGCGCGTTGTAGCGCTGGCCCCAGATGGGCTTAGCGCACCAGTTGCAATGATACGGGCAGCCGCGCGTCGTCACCATATTCATGGAAAAGTAACCGTGCCGTTCGCGCCACACACGACGATAGCGGGCCACATCCACCAAATCCCAGGCCGGAAATGGGAGCGCGTCGAGGTGGCGCAGGTCAGGACGGTGCGTTGCGTATTGTGTGTTACATGACCTCAACCCCACGATGGACGCGGGCTGCTGCGCAGTGCGTCCACTGAGCGCGTCGAGCAATTCACCGAGCGTCTCTTCACCTTCACCGAGCAACACGTAATCGGCGCCGCGCTCGAGGTAGAGGTCGGCGTGGTCGGTGGCGTCGGCACCCGCGACGATGACGACGCAGCCGCGTGTCTTGGCCATTTCAATCATTGCGAACGCCGCTTCGCGCATCCGGAGCAGACACATCTTGCTCAGATAATTGAAGTTGTCTTCAAAGAGAATGGCGAAGCGCGGCTGGTGCTGATCGAGCGCAGCTGCCCATTCTTGCTCGCTCTCGGCCAGCATCGCGTCGAACAACGCGACAGAGTAACCGCGTTCGCGGACGTAGCTCGCCGCATACA
>JBQTJD010000690.1:0-2150 GCA_052387475.1 Anaerolineales bacterium
GGCATCTGGCAAGCGTTCAAACAACTACAAACCTACAAGGCCGAAATCCCTTCTCTCTTCACCTTCAACGAAGCGCTGGTTATCAGCGACGGTATGTACGCCCGCCTCGGCTCGCTCACCGCTGACCGCGAGCGTTTCCTGCCCTGGCGCACTATCAGCGGCGAAACGCTTGCGCCAAACTTTCGCCTTGAGATGGAAGTATTGGTCAAAGGCGTTTTTGAACCGCGCCGTTTCCTCGATCTTATTCGTTACTTCACGGTGTTTGAAGATGAGGGGGGTGACAAGCTCCTCAAGAAGATGGCGGGCTACCATCAATTCCACGCCGTCAACGTGGCGGTGGAAGAAACCCTGCGCGCGGCCAACCTCGCCCGTACAGAGAGGGCCCTGCGGGAACGGGAAGGCGTGTACTTCGCCGGCCAGCCGCGCGATGCTCAACCCGGCGACCGGCGCATCGGCGTGGTGTGGCACACGCAAGGCTCCGGCAAAAGCCTGACGATGGCCTTCTATGCCGGGCGCGTCATCCTGCATCCGGCGATGGAGAACCCCACGCTCGTCATCATCACCGACCGGATTGACCTCGACGATCAACTCTTTGGCGTGTTTGCGCGCTGTCAGGAGCTGCTGCGCCAGCCGCCCACCCAGGCCGCGAGCCGCGCTGACCTGCGCGAGAAACTGCGGGTGGAGGCGGGCGGCGTTATCTTCACCACCGTTCACAAGTTCTTCCCGGAGGAGCGCGGCGACCGCTACCCCTTGCTCTCCGACCGGCGCAACATCATCGTCATCGCCGATGAGGCCCACCGCAGCCAATATGATTTTGTGGACGGCTACGCCCGGCACATGCACGATGCCCTGCCGAATGCGTCGTTCGTCGGCTTCACCGGCACGCCCATCGAACTGACCGACCGCAACACCCGCGCCGTCTTTGGCGATTACATCAGCATCTACGATATTCAACGCGCGGTGCAAGACGGCGCGACAGTGCCCATCTACTACGAAAGCCGGCTGGCGAAGCTCGAACTCAAAGAGTCCGAACGCCCCCGGGTGGATGCGGACTTTGACGAAGCCACCGAAGCGGAGGAAGTGGAGCGCAAGGAAAAACTCAAAACCAAGTGGGCGCAACTCGAAGCCATCGTCGGCGCAGAGAAACGGCTGAAACTGATCGCACAAGATTTGGTCACACACTTTGAGCGGCGGCAAGAAGTGCTGGACGGCAAGGCCATGATCGTGTGCATGAGCCGCCGCATCTGCGTTGACCTGTACAACGCCCTTATTGCTCTCAAGCCGGAGTGGCAACAAACCGAAGACGAGAAGGGCGTGCTCAAGGTCGTGATGACGGGTTCGGCCTCCGACCCGCTCGACTGGCAACCGCACATTCGCAACAAACCACGCCGCGAGGCCCTCGCCAACCGCTTCAAAGACCCGGATGATCCGCTCAGGGTCGTCATCGTCCGTGATATGTGGCTGACGGGCTTTGATGCGCCCTGCCTGCACACGATGTACGTGGACAAGCCCATGCGCGGCCACGGGCTGATGCAGGCCATCGCCCGAGTCAATCGTGTGTTCAAGGACAAGCCCGGTGGCCTGGTGGTGGATTATTTGGGTTTAGCGGATGCGCTGCGCGATGCGCTGGCCGTGTATGCCCAGAGTGGGGGAAAGGGCCAAACGGCGCTCGATCAACAGGAAGCGCTCAACGCCCTGCGCGCCAAATACGAAGTGTGCCGCGGTCTGTTCCACGGCTTCGATTGGTCGAAGTGGATCACGGGCAAGCCCGCCGAACGATTGGGCCTGTTGCCTGCCGCCCAAGAACATATCCTAAGCCAGCCGGATGGAAAAGAGCGATTGCTGGCGGCTGTTCGGGCGCTTTCGCAAGCCTTCGCGCTGGCGGTGCCACATGAAGAGGCGCTACGTTTGCGCGATGAGGTGGGCTTCTTTCAAGCGGTGCGGGCGGTGCTGGCGAAGTCTGAGCCGGTGGATGGCGGCAAATTGCGCGATGACCTCGACTACGCCATCCGGCAGATCGTGTCCGGGGCCATCGTCTCGGATCACGTCATTGACGTGTTCGCGGCGGCGGGCTTGAAGAAGCCTGACATTTCGATTCTCTCCGATGAGTTTCTGGCCGAAGTGCAGAATCTACCCTGGGGTAGATTCTG
>JBQTJD010000691.1:0-3526 GCA_052387475.1 Anaerolineales bacterium
GCCGCGTCACCGGAGTGCGCGGCCAGCGCGTCGAGATCGCCATGATGCGCACCCCCGACGGCCACAGCCGCCTCGAGCTCTCGCGCTTCGACGCCCCCGCCATCGCGTCCGATCACCGCACAGCCCCGGTGAACTCGTTGGGATACCTGCGCGTCATGTTCGCCGTCGAGGACATCGACGACACCCTCGCCCGGCTCACCAAGCTCGGTGCGACGGTGGTCGATGAAGTCGTCAACTACGAAGACATCTACCGGCTCTGCTACATCCGGGGTCCCGAAGGAATTCTCATTGGGCTCGCCCAACAGCTCGCGCAGCAGACCTCCCGAGAGAATCCCATAGAACGTAAGCGTTGAGAAATCAGGCGTTGGCGTCTAACAACCGGTTGCAGCGGACGGTCCGCTGCGCGGCCCGCCGCTGAACCGGAGCGTTGGGCCGCTCAACCGCGGTCAAAATGTGGTTTTCGAATGGGCTGTATGATACTAACAAAGAGAATTGTTATGCTCCTTTTAGTCGTCCTGATTCTTATGGCGTCAGGCTTGCTACTTATTAACGAGTGTGCTTATGGGGGCGGTATGGGGGCGGCTTATAAAAGTTGTGACTGTTTTGGAATGGAGTGGCAGCTATACGATCAGACTGCCGCTGACGGGCCGAGAAAAACGGTCTGCATCGGAGTAGTCCAATCAACCACATGTTACCTGGATATGGGTGGGCCTAGGACCAAATGTGATTTGCCATGAACTTTCCGGTTTGACTTCTCCTGAGCGATGCTGGCAAGGAAGAACCGGGCTCATATGCCAGGCAGAAAACGTTGGTTAGAGAAATGGCGGCACGTTAGGCGCCGACAAGCAGCAAATCGCCAAAACGAGAATGGCTCGAAAGGACAACTATGGGACATCCCACAGAACTGGTGCTTGCCAATGCTCTCATGCGGCAAGCGTTAGTCGCCGTCGAAGAAGTGATGGGCAAGAATGGGCTGGCGGCGGTGCTGCGCACCTCGAACCTTGAACAATACATTGACCACCTGCCGCCGAATGACCTGAACCCGGCGGTGAAGTCGTCCGACTATGCGCGATTGAACGAAGCGATTGAGACCTTTTATGGGCGCGGCGGCCGGGGCATCCTGCAACGGATCGGCAAAGCCTCCTTTGAATACGGCTTGCGCGAGCAATCGGCCCTGTTAGGGTTGGCCGGCATTGCCCTGAAAGTGTTGCCGCCCAGGCAGCGCATCCTGTTGGTGCTCAACAATATGGCCGGCGCGCTGAAGAAAATCAACAGCCAGGATCAGATTGATATCGAAACCAGCGGGGGGAAAATCGCTTACGTAGCGCGCACCTGTTCGGTCTGTCACGGACGACAGGCTAACAAGCCGGTCTGCCATCTGTATCTTGGCTCGATTGCCGAAGCGGTGCGCTGGGCGACCGGGCACGTCTATCAAATACGGGAGACAGACTGCCTGGCGTGCGGGGCAAGCTACTGTCGCTTTGAAGTGATCGAAGCGGAGGCGTAACCCCTCCGCCCCACTCGCGCTACTGGCGATGCCGTCACGATGCGGTAGGCTAAACCTAATGCGGCTCCACCTCCGGCCTGGGTTTGACCACACGGCCATACGCAATCAGGCTGAGGCCCAACACCCAGCCGGCCGCCGCCGCCCACCCGGCGAGGATATCCGACGGATAGTGGACGCCCAAATACATGCGCGACAACCCGACCAGCAGCGTGAAGCCACTCCCCGCGATCAGGACGGGCCAGCGCCATGCCGTCGGCCACATCAACACAACTGCCGCCGTCACCAGCGCCATCACGCCCATGGCATGCCCGCTTGGGAAGCTAAAAGTAGGGTCGGGCGCGAGCGACAACCACAGGTCCGGTCGCGGCCGGCCGAAGAAGGCTTTGGTCACCACGTTAAGCAGACCTGCGCCCTCCAGTGCCAGGCTCCAAAATAACGCATCGCCCCAGCGATGACGCCAGAGCAGCACTGCCAGTCCGGCTACGTCGATGGCGATGATCCCGGGATACCCGAGCCGCGTCCAAAAGAGCATGAAGGTATCCAGCGCTGGGTTGGCAGACCCGTACAACAAGAGTAAGATCGGTTCATCGAAGAAAAAACTCTCTTGCTCGATGACATCTTCCGCCAGCGCTGCGAACAGGCCCAGAGGGATCAGCACTCCGACAAACAACCCCAGCAGCGACCAGCGATGCCGGCCCAACCAATGCCATAGACGATTGAGACTCAAACGAACCATGCGATGACCTCGGTAAACAAGCCTGCAACTATCATACCGCCTTGAAATCCAGCGCAACACCCGACCAAGGACGAATTACTCGATCAACAATTTTTGCGCCTGCCCTCTGAACCCCATGCCCACTTCCCTGCGTCCCATCCCCGTCTACGCTGGTGAGTCACGCTTCGTCGGCGCGGCGCGCGAGTACGCCGCTGACCCCATCGTGTTGCTGCGCAAATTGCTGGCGCAGTATCCCGACCTGGTGCAGGTCAACCTCGGCCGGCGGCAACTCGTCATCTGCCACAACGCCGACTTCATCCAGCACATGCTGGTGACGCATCAAAAGAACTACGTGCATCCGCGCGCCTTCGTGCGTGTGTACACGCAGGCGCGCGGCGTCAGCCTGTTCACCAGTGAGGGTGAGTATTGGCGACAGCAACGGCGTTTGCTGCAACCAGCCTTTCACCGCGAGCAGATCGCGCGCATGGACAGCATCTTTTCGTCGGAGGTGGAGCGCACGCTGGAGAAGTGGGCGTTAGCCAGTGGCCCGTTCGACGCGCAGGCCGACATCAAGATGATCACCCTCAACACGGTGGGCCGCGCGCTCTTTGGCAAGCGGCTGGATGATGGCGATGGCCGTATCTTCCGCCAGGCGCCGGATGATTTGGTGGCGTGGGCAACGCGGCGGTTGACGACGCTCATGCCGCTGCCCCCGTCGCTCCCCACCCCGGCCAACCGCAAGTTCCAGCGCGATCAAGCCCACGTCCACCGCACACTCACGCAACTCATCCACGAACGCCGCGCGCAGGCACCGGACGCACATCATGATTTGTTGCAGTCACTGATCAATGTGTGTTACGAGGATACGGGCGAGGGCATGACCGACGCGCAGATCATCAGCGAGGCCATCGGTCTGTTCTTCGCCGGGCACGAGACCACCGCCGACACGCTAGCGTGGACGCTGTATCTGTTGAGCCGGCACCCGGAGATTCAGGCCCGCGTGCAGGCCGAGGTAGATAGCGTGTTGAATGGGCGCACGCCAGCGACCGGCGATTTGCCGCACATGCCATACGTGTTTCAAGTGATTCAGGAAGCGATGCGGCTGTACCCGGCGGCGTGGGCGATCAGCCGCGAGCCGCTGGCCGCCGATGCGCTGGGCGAATACGCGGTGCGCGCCGGGCAGATCATCTACGTGGCGATTTACAACGTGCACCACCACCCGCGCTACTGGCCGGAGCCGGAGTGTTTCAATCCGGAGCGCTTCAGCCCGCACGGGCAGGCGCAGTGGCCGCACAAGCACGGCT
>JBQTJD010000692.1:0-5250 GCA_052387475.1 Anaerolineales bacterium
GCTCGAACTCGCCGATGAACAGACCACGCCCATCATGTGCAGCGAAGAAGACCCCGCTCAAGGCCATCGGCATCATCTGATCGCCAAATACCTCATGCAGCAGCATCCCGACGTGACTGTTGTGCATGTGCGCAGGAACGGCGATAGTTTCAAAGCGGCCTCGCTGCGCTTGACTGTGGACGAAGCGCCGGCCGAGCAGATGCCGTTGATTTGAGCATGAAGCTTTACACTATCGGTTTTACGCAGAAGAGCGCCGAAAAATTTTTCAAAATCTTGTGCGTCAACGGCATCCGCCGGCTGGTGGATATTCGACTGAAGCCGGACGGCCAGCTCTCTGGCTTTGCGAAGCAAGGTGATCTGCCATACCTTCTGCGTGAACTCGCCGCGGGCTGTGAGTATCTTCACTTGCCGCAACTCGCACCCACCAAAGAAATCCTGACTGCCTATCGCGCCGGCGGCGACTGGCCAGACTATGTCGCTCGCTTTGAAAAGCTAATGGACGAGCGCACCATCCCCGATACTCTCAACCGGGCCGAGTTTGCGATAAAACCTGCGTGTTTGCTGTGCAGCGAGGCCACACCAGATCAATGCCATCGCCGTCTCGTGGCTGAACGAATGGCCGCACACTGGCCGGGCGTTGAAATAATCCACCTGTAACTTCGGCAAAGGGGAAACATGAAACGTCAACTCACCATTACTGACCTGACTCGCATGCAGGCTGGCCGCGTGTGCGTCGCCGGCTATGACCAAGATGGTCGCTGTGTCCGTCCGGTGCTGCCTCCGCCTGGTATCTCTGAAAACTCGCTCTATCAAAATGGCAAGCCCGTCGTCTTTCCCGGCGCGCGTGTCGAGTATGATTTCACGCATCCCACCCCGCAGCCGCCGCACACGGAAGATTATCGTTACGATCCAAAAGCGGTGCGAGGGCTTGGGCGAAACGAAGAACCGACCTGGCGCGCCGTCCTGCAACAGTCTCTTTCAGCCGATGTGGAGGCGATCTTCGAAGTGCCCATCCTCACCGATTTGCCGGGTAGCTCGGTGATGGATGGTCATGGCCCACGCTCGCTCGGCACGGTGCAGCCGGGCCTGATTTTCGAAGCGACGTATGCTGTGGAGGCGGAGGGTAAAAACAGATACCGGCTGCGATTTGTGGATCGCGCCGACGGGCTTTACGCGTTGGCGGTGACAGATTTGACGTGGCGCTATTACTGTGACCATGAACACAAGCAGGGGAAGACGCTGGCCCAGATCACACGCGAATTGACCCGGACGCTCAAATCGGCCGCCGTGTATTTGCGCCTGGGCCTCGCCCGAGGCTGGAAGCAATATCCCGACCGCTGCTTCCTTCAAATCACGGGCATCTACACCTTTCCTGACTATGCAGCTGGACAAACCTTCGCCGACTTCGCGCCTCAAGCAAAGTAAACGTGATCTTCTCAAAAGAAAATGCCTCTCCGTCGTGGAGAGGCGTTTGTGTTACGGACTCATGTTTCACGCTTGACGTATCACGCGAGTTTTTCCAACTCATCAATCATCCCACTAATCGCATCGAACCCGCCCTGCCAGAACTTCTCGGAGGCGATGTTGATGCCGGCTTCTTTGAGGATGCGGGTGGGCGCTTCGGCGCCACCGTACGACAACACCTTGAGATACTTCGGCTTGAAGGCCTCGCCCTCGCGCTTGTACATTTGATACAGCGCCAGCACCAGCAATTGGCCGAACGAGTACGCGTACACGTAAAACGGCGTGCCGTAGAAGTGAGGGATGGCGATCCATTCCCATTTGAACTCGTCGCTGATCTCCAGCGCGTCGCCGAACTGGTCGTGCAGTGAGGCCAGATACTGCGTCGCCATCTCGTCCACCGTCTTGCCCTGATGAATCATCTCGTGGGCCCGCTTCTCCCATAGCGCAAAGTAGCCCTGCCGGCCCACCGTCGCATACGCATTGCTGATGGCCTCGTTGAGCAAGTCGCGCCGCACGGCCGGGTCTTTTTCCTCCGCCAGCAGCCGGTCAGTCAACAGCATTTCGGAGAACACCGACGCCGTCTCCGCCATCGGCAGTGACGAGTGGAAGGTCAGTTGTGAGTGATGGGCGGCGAACAGCGCGTGGATGGCGTGGCCCATCTCGTGGGCGACCACGGCCACATCGCGCGCGCGGCCGGTGTAATTGAGCAGCACCCACGGCGACATGCCAGGAAGGATGCCAGCGCAAAACGCGCCGCCGCTCTTGCCAGGCCGGAGTTCGGCGTCCACATGCCCGTCGTCGAACACCTGGCGCGCGAGCTGGCCCATCTCCGGAGAGAAGTTGCCAAACGTCTCCAGAACCAGTTCCACGGCGGCGTCGTACTCAAACTTCTTGTCCGACTTCGAGAGCGGCGCGTAGATGTCGTAGCGCCGCAGTTTCTCCATCCCCAACCATTTGGCCTTGAGCCGGAAGTAGCGCTGAAAGACTTGAGAGTTTTTCTGAATGACGCCGAGCAACGTCTCGACCACTATGTCGGGAATGTCGTTGGAGAGGTTGCGCACCGCGAGGGGGCCTTTGAACTTGCGCAAGTTGACGTTCTCGTTGCGCCAGTCGCGCATCATCGCCGAGTAGATGCGCGAAAGCGGCGCGGCGTTTTCGGCGTACACGCGGAAGCGTTCCTGATACGCTGCCGCGCGCAGCGCCGGGTCAGGGCCCTGAATGTAAGGTGAGAGCTCATCTTCGCGTAACGTCTTCTTCTCGCCGTTCACCTCCAGCGTGAATTTGAAGTTGCTGGTGAGGGTGTCGTAGAGATTGTCGAGCGCCTGAAAGCCGCTCACATCTTTCAAATTGATGACCTTCTCCTCGGCTTCGGAGAGTGTGTACGGGCGATACTGCCGCATCTTCTCCAGCCAGTAGCGCAGGTCGCCAGCGGACTTCATCAGCCGGGCGGCGTTGCGGTCGTCCAATTCCTTCCACCACAGCGAGAAGAACAGCACACGATTGGTGGCCTCGGCCACCAGCGACTGCACGCGCCCGAGCAGCGCTGCCGCGTTGCCGTCCTGTGTGTCCGAATAGAAGCTCAGTTGCGCGAAGGCATACAGGCGGCTGGCCTCCGCATCCATCTTCTCTTGGTCTTTGAGCAAAGCCTGAAACTCTTTGACCGTCAAGCCCGGGCGCAGCTTCTTGTGCCAGCTCTCAAATTTCTTGACTGCTTTTTGATAGCGGGCGATGACGGCCTCAACAGCCTCCGGGTCGGAGGCTGGGATGAGGGCATCAAGTTTCCATCGAGCTTGAGCGTAAGGCATGATGCGTTTCCTTTCAAGGAGTCAGAAGTCAGGAGTCAGAATTTCGAGTTCAGGATAGCCTTCATGTAGGCATCCAACATCTTGCTCACTTCTTCGAGCTGCACTTTCAAGGGAGTGCCATCGCCATAGCCGAGGTCATTGGCGAGCAGGAGATAGTAGCGGCACTCCTCGACAGAGCCTTGCGAGATATTCATAAAACGGGCTTTGTCCGCCCGACCGCGTTTGCGGAACCCCTCGGCGATATTGGCCGCGATAGAGACTGCCGCGCGCCGAAGCTGCGACGTCAGCCCGTATAATTCCTCTCTCGGAAAACCCGCCGTGTACCGATATGCTGCCAACACGAATTGATGCGCCTTCTGCCACACCAACAGGTCCTGAAACGTCTTGGCAGGTTGTCGTTCTTCCATCGCGCCCTCCTTCTGACTCCTGTCTTCTGATCCCTGACCGCTACTTCTTCGCTGGCGGCGAGAAGCGGATATTCAAAATGTCGCCGTCGTGCACGAGGTACTCTTTGCCCTCCAGCCGGAAGCGACCTTTGGCTTTGAGTTCGGCCACGGAACCATACGTCATCAAATCGTCGTAGCTAAAGACCTCGGCGCGGATGAAGCCCTCGCGCAGGTCGGTGTGGATTTCACCAGCGGCCTCCGGCGCGCTCGCGCCACGCTGCGTCGTCCACGCGCGCACCTCATCTTCGCCCACGGTGAAAAACGATTGCAAGCCGAGTAGGTCATACGAAATCTGGATGACGCGATTGAGTCCCAGTTCCTTAATACCGTATTCCTGCATGAACAGTTCAGCATCCTCGGGCAGGAGTTGCGCCAGTTCCATCTCCAACTTGCCTTTGAGCTTCACGGCTTGCGGCAGGTCGGGCACGGGCACGCTGTCCTCATCGCCGATGTTGAAAACGATGAGCATCGGCTTGCGGGTGAGAAGTTGATGGCTGGCGATAAGCTTCTCTTCCTGCGCAGAGAGGGTGAGCGTGCGCAGCGGCTGCTCGGCGGCCAGCGCGTCTTTGATGCGAGTGAAGAGAGCGGTCTCCTGCCCGTGCAGGCCTTTGTCTTTGATGATGCCCTTGCGCGCGTCCTCGTTCAATCGTTCCAGCTTGCGCTCCACCGCGAGCAAAACGTTGAGCAGCAGCTCGCCCTCGACCGCCGCCACATCGCGCGCCGGGTTGGATAAGCCCGGCACAGTGGGGTTCTCGAAGGCGCGCACGACGTGCAGGAATCCGTCCATCGTGCTCAGTTGATTGAGTAGTTGGCCGGAGAAACCGGATTTCTCCTTCACGCCCGATGGCGCGCCATCGGGCGCTTCGAGGCCGGCGATGTCGGCGTACACGACCTGCGTATAGATTGTTTTGCGCGGCTTGTAGAGCGCGGAGAGTTGATCCACGCGCGGGTCGGGCACGGGCACGACGGCCGTTTGCACTTCGAAGCGGCCCACTTGCCGCCCGCCGCCCACCGGCTTGTCGCCGCGAGTCAGGGCGTTGAAGATCGTCGTCTTCCCGGATTGAGGGAGTCCAATAATTCCGAGTTTCATTCAGATGACTTCACCACGAAGACACGATGACTCAAAGGACACTAAGACTCTTTGTGAACGTGGTGACTTGGAGACTTCGTGGTAACCAACCTCAACGTTACGAAACTTCTCAGTTATAATGCTTGCCGCTGGCCGAAGTGGCGGAATGGCATACGCGGTGGTCTCAAAAACCACTGTCCTCACGGGCGTGTGGGTTCGACTCCCACCTTCGGCACTGGCATGGCGCGCCGCACGAAGCGGCAAAACGCGACGGACAATTGCCCGTCGCGTTTTTAGTTGCGGCATTATATCATCGCGTTGATAATTGCTTGGTGCGCAACGTCATTATCTTCGTCTTCATGCTCATTGTCGGCGCCGGCCTCGGGCTGTATCTCGGCTGGGTGGCCGCGCCGCGCGCCTTCACCGAAGCGACACCGGCCTCGCTGCGGCAGGCCGCGAAAGACGA
>JBQTJD010000693.1:0-1976 GCA_052387475.1 Anaerolineales bacterium
AGAGCGCCAGATCGGCCAGACGGTGGGCATGCCACTGCACCCGGTCGCTGATGGCCGGGGAGGTCGAGCCGGGGCTTTCGGCGTCAATCAGAATCAATACCGCCGTGCGTTGCCCTTCACGCCGCAACTGTTGCGCCATCTCATACGCCACAACGCCGCCGAAACAAAAGCCGCTCAACGCGTAAGGGCCTTCGGGTTGCACGGAACGCAACTCGTGGAGGTAATGCGCGGCCAGGGCTTCGACGCTGTCCAGCCGCGCCTCACCCACTTCAAAGCCCGGCTCCTGCAAACCGTACACCGGCTGATCGTGACCGAGGTAGCGTGCAACGTTGGCAAACTCGAAGATGCCGCCTCCGCCGTGATGGACCACAAACAACGGCCGCCGCGCGCCCAACGGCTGGATCGGAATCAGCGATGACCATTTCTCCGTCGCGCCGCCGCTGTCGATCAACACCGCCAGCTTTTCAATGGTGGGCGCTTGCAGCAGACTGGCGAGCGGCAGCTTGCTCTTGAACGTGCGCTCAACGCGGTCCATGAACTGTAAGGCTTTGAGCGACGTGCCGCCGCTCTCAAAAAAGTTGGCCGTCACATCCACCGTTGGTTGATCGAGGATCGGGCCCCACAACCGGGCCAAGTGCGTCTCGATGGCGTTGCGCGGCGCGACCGGCGTATGCCCGTTTCGGCTGAACGAGACGGTGTGCGACACCGGGCTGGATTGAGCGACCGTTATCGGCGCCACCCCGGCGAGGAAGGCAGACAATGGACGTAGCGGATCAGCAGCGATGGCCTGCAGAAGTGTTGCGAACCGCTCCAGCCACGCCCGCACCATTTCATCCGTGCAGTGCGATTGAGCATACGCGGCCCACAAAGTCAAGCCATCAGCTTCTTCGGCGACGGCCAGCGCCAACGGTAGCCCAGTACGGAACGTGCCACGCAATGACCGCCACTGCAAACGCGAGGCGGAAGCCGGTTTCACCGCCGCTTGAAACAGAAAGAGCGTCTCGAACAAGGCGACGTTGTGTTCAAACTCGCACCATTCCTGCAATTGCGGCAGCGAAACGTGTTCATAATCGCGCAGCGCCAGTTGCCGCTGCTGCACCGAGGCCAGCCAGGTGAGCAGCGCCTCATCCGGCGGCAAGGCCAATCGCAGCGGCAAGGTGTTGATAAAGGAGCCGATAATGCTTTCGACCCCGGGCAGTTCGGCCGGTCGCCCGGAGACGGTGACGCCCGCCAGCACCTCGGGTTGCCGGCTCAACGCCCCGAGCAACAGCGCCCAGGCCCCCACCGCCAGCGTGCCCATCGTCAACCGATTACGTTGTGCGATGCCCCGCAGCGCCTCAACCGTTCGCGCTGGGATCGTCATCTGCCACTCGGCAAAGTCACTGACCGCGCCGCCACCGGGCAGCATCGGGAGCGGGGTTGGGTGGCGGAGGCCGCGCAGTTGCTCACGCCAAAAAGTTTCTGTCGCATTCCGGTCGTGCTTCTGTAACCACGCAACAAAATCGCGATATGAGCGCGCTGGCGGCAAAGCGGCCGGTTGCCCGCCGCACCGTTCTTTATACAGCGCGCTGACCTCCTGCAAGATCAGCCCGATGCACCAGCGGTCGAGGATCAGGTGATGCGACGTCCACACCAGCCAATACTCGTCGGCTGCGACCCGGATCAATGTGAGGCGCATGAGCGGCGGTTTGGCAAGAGTCAGCGCGCGCGCGCGATCAACCGGCAGCCATTGCGCGAGTTTGTCTTCCAGTGTGGCGCGCGGCTCGGCCTGCCAATCCAATTGTTCCAGCGTCAGTGTTACGTCCTCGCGCACAAACTGAATCGGCTGCTTCAAGTTCTCCCAGGCGAAGCCCACCCGCAGCATGGCGTGCCGATCCACCACCGCCTGCCAGGCCTGCTCAAGCGCCGACACATCCAGTGCGCCCGGAAGCGCATACACCAGTTGATTGATCAGCACCTCCGACCTGGGCGCTTGA
>JBQTJD010000694.1:0-4526 GCA_052387475.1 Anaerolineales bacterium
CGGATGGTGATTGTGGATACGGGCATGCATCACTTACTGCGCCCAATGCTGTACGACGCGCAGCATCGCGTATTGCCAGTGGCTGATGCGCCGCCACTCTCCAAGCCATGCACCATCGCCGGCCCGATCTGCGAATCGACCGATGTGCTGGCGCGCGCACAAACGTTGCCAGACTTGAAGCCGGGAGCTCTGTTGGCCGTGATGGATGTGGGGGCTTATGGCATGGCAATGGCATCAAACTACAACGCACAGCCACGACCGGCGGAAGTGATGGTGGAAGGCGGAAACGCGACCCTCATCCGTCGTCGAGAGACGTGGGATGAGTTGATGCAATTTGAAAGCGGGTGAGTCAGCGGCGCTTTGGCAAACTCAGCGACTCGAGCGCCGCTTGTTTTAGCGCTTCGGGATCGGCGTGGTTGCTCAACCAGGCGACCAGTGCGCCGTTTCTCTCGTCAAGCAGAGCGGCGAGCAGGTGTGACGGTGCCGTGAGCGCCGACCCGGCCGCCAAAGCAAAATCATCCGCGCGCACGAAGGCTACCCGGCTGGCTGCCGAACGATGAATGACGGTGTTTTCGGCAGGCGGTGATTGGGGCGTCGATTTGAGCAGACCGGTCGCCAGGCCGTTGATGCGGTTCAACACCCCGGTGGTCTTTTTGTGGCGCAGCTCGCGGCGCAGTTGCGTCGGGCTGAGGCCAAAGCGATAAAACAGCGTCGCAATCGCCTCGATTTCCGGGCGCATCGTCTCGGCTTCGGTTTGATCATAGCCAAGATCAATGAGCGCGGTGGCTGTTGAAAAGTCTTCCAACTTGCACAGCCCAATGAATAAATGCTCGGGTTCAATCAGCGTCTGCTTGGCATAGGCAGCTTCGTTGGCCGCGATGTCCCACGTCAGCAGTAGAGCAGGGGAAAGGTTAGCCATGGGTCGTCCTCAAAGTTCCGATCACAATTTAGCCTCAACATACCCATAAAGCAAGTTGGCGTCTAATGGTTAAAGCCAACAGAACTCAAACCTTTAGTCTGCGTGTTATACTCCGCGAGTGATGGCCCAATCCGCCTCGCGTGATGTGCCGCGCGCCTCGATCCGCGCCCTCTTGGACGAGCATTCGCCGATGGATGCCCTGGCGAGTTACTACACCCTGCATGCGGCGCCCGAACGCACACATGTAGGTGTACACGCTGATGAGGCGGGGCAAGTGGACGGCTTCCTCGTTCGTGCCCGCACCGGGATGGATTTGTTTCGCCCGCTGGTCACACTCCGGGCCCCCACACCCGCTGTCGTTGAAACACTGATCCGAGAAGGCCTCGTCGTCAATCAGCCGCTCTATCTCACCGTTCCTGAATCACTGGCGGTGTGGGTGAATAAATATCTGTCTGTCGTCGATGCGGAGATCCATCATATTTATCGGATGGATGCCGCTCGCCACAAACCGATGGTCAACGTCTTGTTGACGACCAGTGATGACGCCAGCGGCGGGCCGCGTTGCGAAATCCGGTCGAACGGTCAGGTGGGCGCAGTAGCGGGCGTCAACTGGCAATCGCCACGCTTTGCCGAAATCTATGTCTATACCGATCCGGCCGTGCGCGGGCGCGGCTGGGGGAAGGCAGTTGTTTCAACGCTGGCAGGTCGGCTTTTGGAAGCCGGGCGTTCGCCCTTGTATGTCGTGGCGGAGCCGAACGATTACTCCATCCGCCTGGCCGAAGCGGTGGGTTTCGTCGATACCGGCTTTCGCGAATACGTCGGCCACGCCATCCGCCCTGCGTAGTCATGGCTCAAGCCACGCACTCGTTCCCTGATTCGTTCTTGTTCGGCGCCGCCACATCTGGCTATCAAGTAGAAGGCAATAGCACCCAGACGGATTTTTGGCAGTGGGAACAACAGCTGGGCCGCATTGCACAGGGGCACAAATCGGGCAACGCCTGTGAGTGGTGGGAGGCGGGCCGCTGGCGCGAGGACTTCGACCGCGCAGCGAATGACGGCCACAACGCACACCGGCTTTCAGTGGAATGGAGCCGCGTCGAGCCGTCGGCGGGGCGATGGGATGAAGCCGCGCTTGATCATTATCGCGACATGGTGAGGGGGCTGCGCGAGCGTGGACTAATGCCGCTCGTCACGCTCCATCACTTTGTCAATCCACTCTGGCTGGCGGAACGCAACGCCTGGGAGACGGGCGAAGCCATCTCGCTCTTCGCGCGCTTTGTAGATAAAGTGGTGCGCGTGCTGGGTGAATATATAGATTTTTGGGCGACGATCAACGAGCCGAACATCTACATGTACTTTGGGTGGATCAACGGTGTCTTTCCGCCGGGCAAGAAGAATTTTTTCTTGGCTACGCGGGTCGCGGGCAACCTGCTCCGTGCCCATGCGGCAGCATACCGCACCATTCACGCTATTCAGCCGCACGCCCGTGTGGGATTGCCCATCCACTTCCGGCCCATCGCACCCGCCCACCCAAACTTCGCACCCGATGTGTGGGTGGCCCGGACGCAGTTCAATCTGTTTAGCAGCCTCTTCTCGGATGCGATTCGATCCGGGCGGTTGCGGCAACTGCTACGCCCTGCCATCTCGATCCCCGAAGCTAAAGGCACGCAAGACTATATCGGGTTGAATTATTACTCCGCCGATGTAGCCCGTTTCGATGTCACCAACCCGATGGAGCTTTTCGGCCGGCGCAGTTTTCCAGATGGCGCGGAGAACGATGGCTCCGGTCTATATGCGTCGCATCCGCCCGGCCTGTTCGAGTCGCTGAAGTGGGCGCACCGGCTGAAGCTGCCGATTTACATCACCGAGAATGGCATCGGTGGTGAGGAGGACGGGCTGCGACGCCGGTATCTCATCAGCCACTTGCGGCAAGCCTGGCGCGCGGTGAACTTCAGCTGGGATGTGCGCGGCTATTTTCACTGGTCGTTGTTGGATAACTTCGAATGGGAGCGGGGTTGGACGCATCGTTTCGGTTTGTACGCGCTCGATACGTCAACACAAATCCGCACGCCGCGCCCATCGGCCCGCCTGTACGCCGAGATTTGCCAGAGTCGGACGCTGTCTTCGGAGATGGTTGCGCGCTTTGCCCCCGAGTTGCTCGAGACACTTTTCCCCGGTTGAAGCACTACTCATCGGTACGCTTGACCTTCCGCTTTGCCCGCGCCAGCGCGTCGGATGGGGTGGGGCGATAGGTCTTGACTTGATCTTCCAACACTTCAGTTCGCGTATGCGCATACACCGTGCGCGTGGTCACAATTGACTCGTGGCCCAAAAACGCCTGAACCGATTCCAACGGCATCCCCTCGGAGAGCATGGCTGTGGCAATGTAGCGCCGGAAGTCATGCGGCGAGACGATGGTCTCCAACCCCAACGCTTTGCCAGCCTGATTGACAATCAGCCACACGGTCTTGGTTGAAATGGGAGAGAGTTGGTCACGATCGTGTCGAACAAATAGCGGGTCATGTTTGCTCTGGGCTGACGGCTTTGCCATGGCAGCGCGGTCTTCATCGCGTGCGCGCAGGTAGGCCTGAATTGCTTTTTGGGCCTCCGGACTGAGCATGACCACGCGCTCTTTTTCGCCTTTGCCCGTAATCAGGATTTTGTCGGTTGCACCGTCGGAGCAACTGCTCCGGCGGAGTGAGGCCAATTCACTGGCGCGCATACCTGAGGCAAACAACGTATGCGCCAAAGCGCGGTTGCGAAGGACGGTCAATCGCTGCCGGCGGGCGCGGGGTGTTTTGGGGGCGGGCAGGGGGAGGTGATCGAAGTATTCGAGCAGATTTGGCACGGCCTCTTTGATGGGTTGGGTTTTGTAACCGACGCGCCGCCGCCCGCGTGCATCGCGCAAGATCAGCTTCATTCGCGCCGACATCAATCCAGTCGGGAGTTTTGAATGGGCATCCAGCCATTCGATAAAGCGGATAGCGCCGGCCAGGTAAGTGGTTTCCGATCGGCGGCTGAGTTTCTTCTCGTTGCGCATCCAGTGTCGAAACTTCGCCAATGAGTCTTCGCTGAGCGTCGAAATGGGCACGGTTGATTGATGTTCGTCGCGGCTCAGAAATTCTGCCAATGAATGGAGCGCAAAGCGGTAAGTCGCTTCCGTCTTAGGCGCGACATCGACAAAACCAATGAAATCGTCGTGATGCTCTATTTTTGGGCGTGACTTTCCGGTGTTCATTGCAACTTGCCTTGTATGTTAGACAACCTTGCCATGAGTGGGGGGCTTGCGAATATGCGTTCTATTCTACGCACAATGCCTCTCAGCGCAATTCTTTTGGTCGTCATTAGCCCTGCTCCCATATGCTGGCTGCTACGCTTCCATCTTTCAGACCGGCGCGCCAAAAGTGTCGTTGGTGGACCAGAGAGCGCCCCGAAAGCACATCGCTAGACTTAATTATTCTTATCTTACACGATTTTGGGACAGTTTCAAGTGGGGTGATGCTATACTTTCGCTCGTCATGCAGTTTCTGAAACAGTTCAAATTCGACACAACCGAATGGCTCATCATGCTGGGAGTGTTTGTGATCGGCGGTGTCATTGGCGCCAG
>JBQTJD010000695.1:0-2272 GCA_052387475.1 Anaerolineales bacterium
TTTTTGGGGGCTGTGTTGTTTTTGTATGCCCCCCATTTGTTGGGTTCTTGGGGTTTGGGGTTGCGCTGCGGCCCAACGTCGCCTGTAACCCGGTGTTAGCCGCGCCCATGCACCATTGAATTATTCCGGCATGTTGTGAACGGGCCAAAACTCTTCAACCTTCTCGTAATTAGACATCAGCAACCAGTTTTCGCGCCCAATGGCATCCTTGAACTCTGCTGGGGCCTTTGCCATATCTTCGTAAGTGTCTACGATAACAAATGATACTTTTTCTAATGGAAAGTGTAGGTCGTGTAGTACTCGCCATTCCCGCTCGTGCGTGTAATCAATCGGATTCTTTCCAGACCAATAACGATTCTTGTATTCGGGCGAAGCATAAAATGGCATAAACGGGGTAAGGACTGTATACAGTTGAGGGTGAAATGGCTGAGTACCTTCGGGTACGTGCTCCTTTTGCTTTTCAAGTAGTTCCGGCGTCATATATATAGCAGGCCCTCCATCTTGGCTGAACAAGAATTCTTTCTGAAAGCCTATACCATATCGAGAGTATTGCAAAGCATGTGAGAGCAAACTGTGCCATGTACATTCGGTGAAACAGACTGCTCGTCTATTAGTCCACGGCATCCTCGTTGCCCGGATGGTGCGATCTCTCAAAATCTGAAGCAGGCGCTCATTTGCTGTCAATGGACTAATAGCCGCAGTATCTTCGGGCCACTTTACAGCACTTATAGGAGGGCCATCTTTTGCGAAGTGTACGACGTAATGGGAAAAATCAGGCCGAGCGATTGAAGTCATTGTGACCTCTACTGGGAGAAGCGGCTAACTCGTGATTAGCAAATAAAAGATTCGGTTATTACCCTGTACAGGGCGAATAAGCGGATTTCATCCACTCAATCACCTTATATCTGGATGGGCAGTATAGGCTGGCCGAGTTATCTGTCAACTTTCGGGCGAATGCCATCCACTTACAGATGATGGCCGGTTACGCGATTGCGTTCAGCGATTCGCAAACGCTACCAAAAACGTCGCGGTCGAACGCTGCAATTCCTGTAGCCCCTGCACGCTGCACCATTCATCCGGGCCGTGACTGCCGCCCGCAGTGCCCAGCCCACCCCACACAAACGGCAACCCGAGCACATCGGTGTACAAATAATACGGCGTGGCCGAAGCCTCAATCGGCTGAATGGTCGGCTCGAAGCCTAGGGCGCGATAGGCCGCCACCATCGCCTGCACCACCGGCGCATCCACCGGTGTACGCGCCGCCGGGTAACCCGAGTCCATCGTCACTGCAATATCGCCAAAGCCCCGTTTCGCCAGGTGGTCGCGGATCGCCTGTACCACCTTTTCCACTTGCAGACCGGGCGGCATGCGGAAATCGCACAGTGCGCGCGCCTCATTAGGGATGATGGTGTGCGAGCCTTCGCCGACATAGCCGGATTTGAGACCGTTGATGTTGAGCACCGGCGCAAAGGCGATGTGCTTGAGCAGTTCATACGCCGAGTGCTCGCGTTTGAAGCGCGCGGTTCCCAACCGGTCGAGTTGAGTGGGCAGGTCGAAATCTGTAGCCATGGCCTGCAGCAACTGTTCGTCGGCCTCCGTCATCCCGCTCAGTTCGGGGATACCGTCCACCGTCAATTCTTGATGTTCGTTGATCAGAGTGTGCAGGGCCCGCACCAGCCGCCACGCGGGTGAGGCCACCCACAGACCGGCGCTGGAGTGGACGACCTCGCGCGGGCCGCCCCATGCGCCGGGCCGCGAGATGAACTCCAGGCCGAGCACGCCCTTGGTGCCGAGGATGATGTGGGGTTTGGCCCCGGCATCATCCTGACTCCAAAACGGTTCGAAGGCAGCGTCGGCCCGCAACATCTCGGCCTGCTCTTCGTAAAAGCGCGGCAGCGCGACACTGCCGATTTCCTCCTCGCCCTCAATCGTCCATTTGATGTTGACCGGCAGCCCACCCGTCTTTTGAAACGCTTCGATGACGTGCAACATCGCCATCAGCGGGCCTTTGCTGTTGCACGCGCCGCGCGCCACGATACTTTCACCACCTTGGGGATGATCCCAAATCTCAGCCGCGAAGGGTGGGGTGGTCCACACCTGTTCATCCACCGGCTGCACGTCGTACATGCCGTACACCAGCAGTGTCTTCGGCGCGCCGGCGTTCCACTCGGCGTAAATGATCGGGTGCGTGTCGCGCCCGAAGAACCGCACACGCCCGCCGCGCTCTTCGATCCAGACGCGGAGCATTTGGGCGCACTCGCGCACGCCCCAG
>JBQTJD010000696.1:0-2160 GCA_052387475.1 Anaerolineales bacterium
GGCGGCATGATCTACTCGGGGTTGGCGATTTACGACACCATGCAGATGATCTCCGCGCCGATCTCCACCACGGCGGTGGGCCTGACAGCCAGCTTCGGCACCATCCTGTTGATGGCGGGCACGGCCAAGCGGTATGCGCTGCCCAACGCCACCATCCACCTGCATCAGCCGCTCGGCGGCGTGCAAGGCCAGGCCACCGACATCGAAATTGCGGCCAAGGAAATCCTCCGCAACCGTGATCTGCTCAACGCCATCATCAAGAAGCACACCAAGATGACGGACGCGCAGATCAAGGACTACACCGACCGCGACTTCTGGATGACGCCGCAACTGGCCACCGAACTGGGTCTGGTGGACGAAGTGATTGAGTTTCCGAACCGGGCCGTGGCGGCCGTGAATGGGAAGAAGTAGCAAGTAGCGTGTGGCAAGTTAGCGGACTGCTCAAAGACGGGCAGTCCGTTTTTTGTTTGAGCGGAGGCTGGCAGCGGATTCTTCAACGGATGGAGCGCGGATAAGCGGATGGAAACGGATGTCACGGAAACACCTATCCGCTCATCCGATATATCCGCTCACCTCCGTTGCCGGTGTCCGTTGTATCTGCTGCCAGCCTCCGTTGTTATAATTCCGCCTATGCAGTTGACCGATACCCGCGCTCTCATCATCGATATGGATGGTGTGCTGTGGGAGGGGAACCGCCCCCTGCCCGGCCTGACCGAGTTTTTCGCCGCATTGCATGAGCGACAGATCAAGTTCGTGCTCGCCACCAACAATGCCAGCCAGACGCCCGAGCAGTACGTCACAAAATTGGCCGCCTTCGGCGTGACGATTGCGCGCGACGAAGTGCTGAGTTCGGCGCAGGCCGCCGCGCTGCATCTCGCGCAGTCGGCGGCGAACGGCCGGCGCGTGTTTGCCATCGGCGAGGACGGGGTGACGCAGGCCTTCACGGAACAGGGCTTCACCTTCACCGATCTGTATGACGTGAGCGCGCACTACGTCGTCGTCGGCATGGATCGCACGGTAACCTGGGACAAGCTCGCCACCGCCACGCTCAACATCCGCGCCGGGGCGCGCTTCATCGGCACCAACCCCGACCGCACGCTGCCCACCGAGCGCGGCCTCACGCACGGCAACGGCGCTATCCTCGCGGCGTTGCAGGCGGCGACCGAAGTCGTGCCTACCATCATCGGCAAGCCCGAGCCGACGATGTATCAAATTGCGATGCAGCGGTTAGGTGTGGAACCGGCTACGACCGTCGCTATCGGGGATCGGTTGGACACGGACATCCTCGGGGCGGTGCGGGCTGGCATCCGCAGCCTTCTCGTCCTTTCGGGCGTCAGCACGCGTGAAGATGTGGCCCGCTCCGATTTCAAGCCGACGTGGGTGATGGATGATATTGTCGAGATCACTCAAGCCTTGCGTGAAACGTAAAACGTGAAGGTCGCCCACCACGTTTCACGCTTCACGTTTCACTCATGCTCCCCACCGACTCCTTCTTCATCGATATCGACCGCGTCATCGCCGACTTTGCTGAGGCCGACCGCCCGCGCGTGCGCAAGTTAATTCAAGAACTGGCACTGATCGCCGAGCGCGTCCCGAGTTCGGCGGATCGGTGCTACGCGTATCAAGCCCGGCTGTACGCCAAGCTGCAAGAGTTCGAACAGGCGCTGGTCGCGCTCGATCACGCCATCCACTTGGCCCCGCTGGATGACACGCTCGTCGTGTTGCGCGGCGATATTTATCAGCAAGCCAACGACTTCTCGCAGGCTTTGCGCGAATACACCTCGGTGGTGGACGATCACCCCGAGGCCGTGACCGCGCGCATGCACCGCGCCGAGGCGTTGCGCGCCGTGGGCAGCCTCCAGCCGGCGTTGACCGACATCAACGAAGCCCTCAAGCACGAGCCGCGCTCGCCGCGCCTGCTATACAAACGCGGCTTGCTGCTCGTGGAGTTGCGCCGCGCCCGCGAGGCCATTGCTGACTTCCGACAAGTGATGCAGTTAAGCGCGAGCGCCGAATTGCGCAAGAAGGCCGAGCAGCGGTTGCGTGAACTCGGCCAAGGATAGACGACATCTCACCGCTGAGAGCGCAGATAAAATCTCATCGTGCTCCGCGGAGAAATCCCTCATGAATATCTACGATCTCACCCTGGATCAACTCCGC
>JBQTJD010000697.1:0-5599 GCA_052387475.1 Anaerolineales bacterium
AGGCGAGGTGGATGCGGAACTCAAACGCATCTACGATCTGGTGCAGGGCGCGAACGCGGCGGCGAAGGCAGCCACGCGACCGGGTATCTCTGCGGCGGAGGTGGATGCCGCCGCGCGCAAGGTCATCGCCGATGGAGGCTACGGGCAATACTTCGTGCATCGCGTCGGCCACGGCCTGGGCCTCGAGGGCCACGAGGACCCGAGCATGCACGGCCGCAATGAGTTGTCATTGACGGCGGGTGTGACGTTTACGATTGAGCCGGGGATTTACGTGCCAGGTAAGGGCGGCGTGCGCATCGAGGACGATGTGGTGGTGACAGCGGATGGCTGCGAGAGCCTGAGCACGCTGCCGCGCGATTTGCAGGTGATTGGCTGATGGCCGAGGGCGGATAGCGATTGCGACAATTATTCGCTATCGGCCATCAGCTAGCGGCTGTGGAACCGCGTCGGGGCGGTCGAGAAAGAAGACCGTGACTTCCTCGTAAGGCTGCTCACCGACATTGATACCACGATGAACACGATCCGTCGGCTCATCCCAATCCACCTGCCCCGGTGAGACCGTGAAACGCTTGCTCTCGCCATTGTCGCGGTATTCGAGAGCGATGGCGTCTCCACGCAATACCACCGTGACGCGATGATACGGATCGCGATGCCAGGGGAGCGCCTCGCCGGGCGCAAGCACCAGCCGGCGAACGAGGGTGGTTTCGCGCCGGAAGAGGATTTCATCAATCATCAAAACTTCCGAGGTACTATCCCCGCCAAAACGGTCGTGTCAAACACGTCGGGCCGCCCGCACCTTTGAGGGAGATGTCGCTGCCCGCATAGGTCCACACTTCCACGCCGGCGGCTTCCATCCGTGAACGCGTGATGGGGTTGCCGTCCACCGCAATCACCTTGCGCGGCGCGACGGCCAGCACGTTGCAGCCCATCGAGTCGTATTCGTTATCGGGCACTTCAATGAATGTAAGGCCGCGCTTGAGCAGGTATTGCCGGAACGGAACGGGCAGCAAGCGCGAGTACACCAGCGCCAGCTTGTGATCGAGCAGGCTGATGTTCGATTGCAGATGCAGGCAGTCGTCCGGCCCCGTCCAATGCGGAAGCTGGACGGAAAGAACATCGTCCACTAAATCGCCGAGCAGCGCGCGCAGTTGGCGGATGCCCGCCGCGTTGCTGCGATAGCCCTCGCCCACCGCCACCGTCCGGTCATCGACCCATAGCACGTCCCCGCCTTCGAGTAAGCCTTCGCCGCCAATTGCGCCCAACACCGGCACACCAAGGCTGTGGAACAACGCGCCCATCGCCGCTGGCTCGCCGCGCCGCAACGGCTTGCCCATGTTGCACAGTATCGCGCCGCGCGCGCAGACGAGCGCCGCATCGTGCACGTACACCGAGTCGAGGCCGGCGCCTTCGGTTTTGGGCAGAGTCAGAATCTCCGCGCCCGCGCGGTTGAGCAGTTGCATGAGTTGTTCGTGTTGCATGGCGGCCACATCAAAATCCGGCTCGCCAAAATAGTTGAGCATCTGCCACTGCGTTTCGATGGTGATCTGATTGATGAAAGCCTCGGCCGGGCGCTTGAGCAGCACACCCTTCAACTCACCCACCATCGTCTGCGCGCCGTAGGTTGTCATTGAAAACTGGCCTCACTGTTTGTTGTAGAGAATCTTTTGAGCAGCCCGGCGCGCCGCAAAGCCAGTGCGATCAAAACCAACGGAGAGTAGCTTACGAACTCAGCGACAAATTCTTGCAGATGGGCCAGGGTGAACGGCGGTGGAGATGGAACTACCGAGAACCACGGAATGGGCAGCACCAAACTGGCTTCCGAAAAGGGCCAAAAGATTGCGACGCCCATACCGTGATTGTAGAAAGAGTCGAGCAGGAGATGACTGAGCCAGGCGAGCCCTCCACCCAACAGCACCGGCCAGCCGCCCAAACTCCGCCGGAGGTCTGCACGCCAGCCTAGCGTGATCCATGTCACGACGATGAGGAGCAGATTGACGAAGACGCTGTGGCTGATGTCGTAACGGTCGTGGCCCCAATTCGGCACCGGCAGGTCGGGCAGATTCGCCAGCGCTGCAAACACCACGCCATAGCCCAACCGCGAGCGCCACGACAGTTGCCGGGGCGCGCACACCACGCCGACGGCCAGGCCCATCAAGCTGTGCCCCACTTGTGTCATGCGATGGTTTCGCCCTCTATGACGTACGGCATGTACTCGGGGATTTCGACGATGACAGTCTCGCCGGAGTGAATAACACCCGGCTTCTCCACCACCGCCACCAGCCCACGCCGGTGCAGCGCCGCTATGGGGAAGCGTGAAGCGCTGAGTGGCGGATACTGCTGCGCGATCACCTTGCCCGGCCCGAGGCACGGCTCGTTCTCGCCGGACACCGCCAGCACCACGCCGTTGGCAAAGAACAGCCGCGTTGCCGGCGGCATCAGCGTCAACTGCGGCAGGCCGCTCACCAGCAAGTTTGCGCCCAGCCACTCCGGCTCAATCATCGGCACGCCCAGCGCGGCGGCGATGAGCGCCAGTTCTTCCTCCGACACCAGTGAGACTTGCCGGTCGTTGCGGATGCGGGCGCCACGTGGATAGTGCGGGGTGCGGCCATCGGCGGGGCGGGTGAAGCCGGCGTGTTTGTCGCCCTCAAACCCTTCGAAGGTGACGGTGGCCTGCGGCACTGAAGTTGAAATGAGTGAGTGATCGTCGCGCGTCACCATCACGCGCGTGATATTTGCGTGAATTTTCCGGAGCATGAAATGTAGTTTATCATAGGCATTCGTGCGGCTTGGCACATGTCGCGATGCAAAGCGCTCTTCGATGAGCGGGTGATGCCCTGCACGCAAGAGTGCCAGCTTCGCCAACGTGCGATTACGAGACTCCTAACTCAGGTTTCGCAGGAGTTACATCAACGCCGCAAAACTAGCCAGCGTCATACCCGCGAAAGCGGGTATCCATGGGTAGGCACTGGACTCCCGCTCCCCATTTGCATGGGGACAGGCTTTGCGGGAGTGACGAACTGCGTAATACCAATTCTAAACAGGCCGTTTCATGATTGACTCTCTTCGACCCGGCAGCGAACCATTCTTTCTTCCTGGCAGTTCGACTGGAGTGTTGCTGCTCCACGGCTTCACCGGCGCGCCGAGCGACATGCGCCCACTGGCCGAGGCCTTGCACGCCGACGGGTTGACCGTGCACGGGGTGCGGCTCGCCCACCACGGCACACAGGCTGAAGATATGAACCGCGCGCACTGGCGCGATTGGGCCGCCTCGGCGCTCGATGGCTATCATTTGTTGCGCGCGCAGTGTGAGCGCGTATTTGTGATGGGTCTGTCGATGGGCGGCATGTTGACGTTGCGGCTGGCGGCGCAGCTTCCGCTGGCCGGCGTGGTGGCGATGAGCACGCCGAGCTTGCTGTTTTATCAACGCTCCGGCTGGCGGCCGCACTTTGCCGGGGCGCTCAGCGCCATCTTTCGTTACGTGATCAAAAACGATGTGGCACACGGCGTGCAATACGGCGGCTCGTATCCTGTCTTTCCCACCGCGGCGGTGGGCCAGTTTTATGCGCTGCTCAAAGACACCGACCCGCTGTTGCCAAACGTCAGCGTTCCGGTATTGCTCATCCATTCGCACGGCGATGACTTCATCCCCGGCGAGAGCATGCCTTATCTCTACGAGCGGTTGAGCAACGCACCAAATGACATGTTCTGGCTTCAAACCAGCGGCCATGTCATTACGCTCGACCGTGAACAGCCGCAGCTCTTCGCCCGCATCCGCGATTTCGTGCGGGCGCATTCCCTCACCCCTCATCCCTGAGTTGTAAATCAATCGCGCTCAGCCGACGAGTGTCTCTAGCCGATCCACCAACCCGGCCAGCACGCCGAAAGCGGTCTCCACCGGCGCGGGGGTGCTGAGGTCAACCCCGGCGCGCTTGAGCGCGTCGAGCGGATAGAGCGAACTGCCGGTCTTCAGAAACTCAATGTACGCCTCGGCTGTACCCGGCTCGCCGGAGAGGATACGCTTGCTCAACGCCATCGCGCCCGAGATACCGGTGGCGTATTGGTACACGTAATAATCAGCGTACAGATGGCTGAAGGTCCCCCAAGTGATGCCGACGCGATCCCGATCCACGTCGGTCGAGACCGCCATTTCACCGCCGTACGCTTCGGTGAACAAGTCGGCCATCAGGCTGTTCATGCCCTCGGCGTTCAGGCCCTGCCCGCGCTCCACGCGCTCGTGGCACTCCAACTCAAAGCGCGCCAGCGTAGGCATGATGAAGAAGTAGCGGTGGATGTTATTCATCGCTTCTTCGATGACACTGATTTGAAAGTCGCGCTCCGAGTGAGTCTTGAGCAGATGTGCCCGCACCATGGCCTGATTGAAGTTTGACGCGACCTCGGCGACGAACAGCGAATAGCCGGAATACACGTAAGGTTGGGTCTGCCACGAAAAATACGAGTGCATGGAGTGGCCCAGTTCATGCGCGAGCGTGCTCAGACCGAAGAGGTCGTCGGTGTACGACATGAGGATGAAGGGATGCGTGCCCTGCACGCCGCTGGAAAACGCGCCGGAGAACTTGCCCAGGTTTGGATAGATGTCTACCCAGCGCTGCTCAAGACAGGCTCGCCGCACAATTTCCAAGTAGTCACTGCCCAATGGGGCCATGCCATCGCAAATCCATGCTACGGCAGTTTCGTAGGGCACATGCGGTCGGGTCGCGGTTAGCGGCGCCCAAATATCATAAGGATGTAACGTCTCCACGCCCAGCGCTTTGCGGCGGATGCGCCAGTAACGGTGCCACGTCGGCAGATTCTTTTTGAAAGTGGCGATGAGGTTGTGGAACACTTCCACCGGGATGTTGTTGGTGAACAGCGACGCGCCGAGCGTGGAGGTATGGCGGCGCGCCCGCATCTGAAAGACGTTTTGCTTGATGGAGGTGGCGAGGTTGTTGGCCAGCGTGTTTTTATGCGCGAGGAACTCGTCGGTGTAGCTCTCCCACGCGGTGCGCCGGGCTTCGCGGTCGGGCTTGGCGAGGATGTCCTCGTACGAGCCTTGCGAGACCGCGACCGTTTCGCCGCCTGCCGCGCGCGCTTCGCGAAAGGCCATGTCGGCATCGGTGAGCATGCTGGCCGTGGTGGAGACGCTGCCAAATGGGTCGGCCAGCAACCCCAACAGCTCCTCTACCTCCGCCGAGCGCACATGCGCCTGCTGGCGGAACAGGTCGCGGAGGTATTGCCCGTACAGGGCCAGGCGTGGCTCGGCCTGCTGCCACTCGTTCAGCGTGGCCTCGCCGATGGCGATGAGTTCCGGGTCAATAAACGCCATAGCCGCCAGCACCTGCCCGACCGCGCCCTGCGCCTGCCCGAAGCGTTCGCCGGCCGCGGCGTTGGTGGTGTCGGTGTAATAGTCCATCGCCGCGTACATGCCGGCCGTCTCCGCGCGGCGGCGCAACATGCTCATAGCCTCCATCGCCGACGCGACGACTTGCGGGCCGCCACTCAACTTGCCTTCGTATTGCTTCACCGAGGCGATGTCGGCGACGAGGCGCTTCACCTCTGCTTCCCACTCAGCCAGCGAAGGGAAAACGCTTTCCGCGTTCCA
>JBQTJD010000698.1:0-19718 GCA_052387475.1 Anaerolineales bacterium
ACCCAGTCCACAGGGGCATAGACAAAAAGGTCAATGTGTTTTCTGAGTGAAGAAAACCACACCGTAAGACAACCCCCGGCAAATTAGCCACAATATCTACAACAGTCTCGTTTTCTTGAATTTCATAGAAATGCGTTTCAACTCCCTGTACATCCCAACATGCCCAAAGACAGTAGTAGTACGCAACAGCAAACTCTGGTAGCCGTTCTGATTGATATCGCTCCAATATCCTTGGAGTCTTAATGCCGAACGAGCTTGCGTATCAGGGCTGTATTCGGGTTTGTCCCAGTTTATGGCTTCACACCACCACGGCTCATCCTTTTCACCTAACGCTCGTATGATCTTGTACTCGTAACCATCCCATCTGTAAAAAGCCAACTGACAGATTCCCGGTCCAGTTTCAGTTGAAGGCGAAACGTGACCACCACTCATCATGACCGAATTCAGCTTTGTATCTGTCAATAGGTAAGCCGAATATACGTTCCCATCATGCCCGCGGGTTGTAGCGCCAGAAACTAATTTGAATTCCTTGCTTTGGAGTTCTGTCCAGAATGCATCTTTGGGAAATTCATATTCGGATGGCTGGCGTGTTGGCAATGCTGTTGCAGTTGGAGTATTCGTAGGTGGTAGCAAAGTTGGGGTTGCTATCAGAGTCGGTGCTTCGCTTACAGTGATTGTGGCTGGAGCGAAAGTCGGGTTAGTTGCACAAGCCGTCATTAGCAAGATGGCAACAACGATCAATGCTGGCGAATAAAGAGCCATTCCGACCCTTACCCCCCGCCCAACTTGCGCAATTCGGCTTCGCCGAGGATGGGCACACCGAGGCTCTGGGCCTTCGTCAGCTTCGAGCCGGGTGACTCGCCCAGTACCAGATAGCTTGTCTTTTTACCCACGCTGTCGGTGATCTTGCCCCCGCGCGCTTCAATGAACTTGGCTGCGTCGTCGCGGCTGAAGGTAGGCAACGTGCCGGTGATGACAAACGTCTGCCCGGTGAACGGCCCATCAGCCACTGCGCGCCGCGGCTCGGCGCTAGGCCACACGCCCGCCTTTTTCAACTTCCTCAGCACTTTCCGGTTGCTCTTGCGCCCGAACCAATCCACCACCGTTTGCGAGACGTTCGGGCCGATGCCTTCGATGGCCTGCAAGTCCTCGGCCGAGGCCGCCAACAGCGCGTCGAGCGAGCCGAAGTGCGCGGCTAAATCGTTGGCGACGACGTAGCCCACGCTGTGAATGCCCAGCGCGCCGATCAACGGCGCGAGCGGGCGCACCTTCACCGCTGCAATCGCCGCCAGCAACTTGTCGGCTTTCTTGTCCGCAAAGCCTTCGAGTTCAAGCAATTGATTTTTCGTGAGCGCAAAGATGTCGGCCACATCGCCGACCAGACTTTCGGCCACGACCTGCACCGCCACTTTTTCGCCAAAGCCTTCAATGTCCATCACACCCGCGAAGTGCTCGACGCCCCGCGTGAGTTGAGCCGGGCACGCGGCGTTGACGCAATAGAACGCGACCTCGTCTTCGAGGCGCTCCACCAGTTCGCCACAGGCCGGGCATTTCTTCAGCGGCTTGTACACTTTCTCATCGCTGGTGCGCGCCGCGATCACCGGGCCGATCACATAGGGGATCACGTCGCCGGAGCGTTTGAGCAGCACGCGGTCACCGAGGCGAATATCCTTTTCGGCGATGTAATCGAAGTTGTGCAGCGTGGCCTGCCTGACGATAACGCCCCCGACCTCCACCGGCTCGAGGATGGCATAGGGCGTGAGCACTCCCGTGCGGCCCACATTCACGCCGATGTCATTGAGTTTCGTCGTCACCTCGCGGGAGGGGAACTTGAATGCAATCGCGCCGCGTGGGTCTTTGCCCACAAAGCCCAGGTCAGCGGCGAGCCGCATGGCGTTGATCTTGATCACCATCCCATCGACTTCGTACGGCAATTGGTCGCGCTTATCCGCCCACTGCTCACAATAGGCAATGGCTTTCTCCAAAGAGTCGAATTTGCGCGCGGCATCGGTCACTGGGAAGCCCATCGCGCGCAGATACTCGAGCGTCTCCCACTGCGTGCCGAGGGTCACGCCCTGCGCGGCGACGATTTGATAGCACAGCAAAGAAATGGGCCGCGCCGCCACCAGAGTCGAATCCAATTGGCGCAGCGCACCCGAGGCGGTATTGCGCGCGTTCGCATACGTCGGCTCACCTTTTTCGCGCAACACGGCGTTCAGTTTTGCAAAATCCTTAGTGAAGATGACGGCCTCACCCCGAACGACGAGGGAAGCGGGAGGCGCGAGGGAAGAACGCTTCTCTTTCTTCTTTCCCCCTTCCTCGCGCAGCGGAACCCGCAGCGGCAGCGTGCGGATCGTTCGCAGGTTGGGCGTGATGTCCTCGCCCACTTCCCCATCCCCGCGCACTGCCCCGCGCACGAACACGCCATTCTCGTAATGCAGCACTACCGTCAGCCCGTCGATCTTCGGCTCGACCACAAACTCGGCGCCCTCGACGCGCTCATCGACACGACGCAAACGCTCGAACCATGCGCGCACGCCGTCGGTGCTGAACGCGTTGGACAGGCTGAGGATGGGCGCGGGATGCCGCACCTTGACAAACTTCTCGGAGATGAAGCCGCCGACGCGGCGTGTGGGCGAATCTGGCGTCTGTAGCTCCGGGTGAGCGGCTTCGAGTTGTTGCAGTTCGATGAAAAGCTTGTCGTACTCCGCGTCGGAGATGACCGGCTCGGAGAGGACGTGGTAACGATAGAGGTGCTCGTTAAGTTCTTTTCGGAGTTGCGCCGCGCGCTCGGCCAGGGTTTTGGATTTTGGCATGGGGGAATTATAGTTTCAGGCGTTTGCAACGCAAGGACGCAGTGCGTGCAAGCACGCCGGACGAAGGCGCATAGGAGATATGCATTTGATTTAACAAGCGCCTACAATGTCGCCTTGAGCGCATACGCGTGGCCTGTGTATTTCACAAGCTCTATCGCGCGAAGGGCCTCTTATGGGCATGGAGAGGCCCTTCGCGCGAATCGAATCGTATGCAATCAGGATCGCTCATTCGCGCTCAGGGCGACATGAACTCCGTAACTCCTGGCAGCCTGGCGTTAAGCGTTACCGCCCGCCGGCAAGTGCGGCGGCGAAATCGACGTTGTTATGGATGGCGTACGCGGGGAGACCGACAGCCCACAACGCCTGCACCAGCCCGGCGTTGTTCTGCTGGCCGCCGAAGCTGGCAGGGTTGACGATGAACGAGACCGTGTTGACGCTGCGGCGCTTGAGGGCCTGCACGTAACCAATCCAGCTTACGTCACTCGTCGCCGTGACCAGCATCACGGTCGCACCGCGCGGCAACTGCTCCAACTCCAGCCGCAGGGCATCCACCAGGCGCAGGCGGCCGCTGGCGCGGAACACCGCCAACGTCTCGAGGATCTTGGTCAATTGGCGCTCGCTCCGATCCGGCTGCACGACCTCGCGCGTTTCCCCATATGCGACCATGCCCACCGAACGGTCGCGGCGTAAAAAGTGCTGGGCGAGCGAAGCCGTCAGGCTGACTGCGTATTCTTCGGTGCTGGGCGGCAGGCGCACCGGGTCGGGCCGTTTGTACCACGGATCGTTTTCGTTGAGCGTGGCTACAGTCGCGTTGCCTGCCTGCACCGCGCGCTCCCCATCGAGGAACAACCACACATCGGCCAGCGGATCAAGCTCAAACTCTTTGACCATCAACCGGTCGCGGCGCGCGCTGGTGCGCCAGTGGATGCGGTTGAAAGAGTCGCCGGAGGAATAGTCGCGCACGCCAGCCGCGTTCGGTGTGACGTAGTGCGTGCGCCGGCGCAACGCATCACCGCCCGGCGCAATGCCGACGGGCAAAGGGAAGTTGGGCAAATCCGTTGTGGCTGGAAAGACGACGACTTGGTTGGTGGCGGAGATATTGCGTGAGACTTGGAAGAGGCCAAACGGGTCGCCGGAGGTGATGGACAGCGGGCCGAGACGAAAGCGTCCACGCTGCACCGCGCGCGTGCGCGCCACCCACACCCGCTCCTGTTGCGAGCCAAGACCGACGATGACGCGGCTGGGCTGGTGGCCGGGCAGGTCGGATTGGTCGCGCACTTCGAGCCAGAGCTTCGGCAGGTTGCTCTGGTTGCGCACGGCGAGCCGCTCTTCCAGCATGCCGCCGACCTGCGTGCGCAACGTACGCGTCTGCCGCGCCACCCGAATGCGGCCCAGGCTCGTCCATGTCCACACGCCGGCAATCGCGACGAGGGCCAGCCACAAATACAACAAGTTGTAGAACAGGTCACGACCCGTGATCAACGCGCCCGCGAGTGAACCGGCGAGCAGAAGGAAGACGACGAGGCGACGGGAAAGCATGACAAGCCGTAGAGACGCGCCGCAGCGCGTCTCTACTTCCTCAACTGTGATCCGCCCGGAACCGGCACCGACGACAGCACTTCCTTCACCACCGCGCGGGCGTCCACGTTTTTGATGCGGGCTGCCGGGCCGATGATGACGCGATGCGAGAGCGCCGAGTCGGCCAACGCCTTCACATCATCGGGGATGACGTAGTCGCGGCCTTCGATGGCGGCGCGGGCCTGCGCGGAACGGAAGAGGGCCAGGCTACCGCGTGGGCTGGCGCCGAGGTACACGTCTTGATGCCGCCGAGTCTGGGTCGCGATCTCCACGATGTAGGCCTTCAGCGGCGACGCGACGTGGATGTGCCGGACGGCGGTCTGCGCCGCCAGCAACTCCTCCACGCTCATCACCTGCTCCAGGGTTTCCACCGGGTGCGCGAACTGCTGATTTTCCAATATTCGGATCTCGTCGGAGACCGAGGGATAGCCGAGCGACAGCCGCAGCAGAAACCGGTCGAGCTGCGCTTCGGGCAATGGGAAAGTGCCTTCGTATTCGATCGGGTTCTGTGTCGCCAGCACCATGAACGGGCGCGGCAACTGGTGCGACTCGCCGTCCACCGTCACTTGCTTCTCTTCCATCGCTTCGAGCAACGCCGCCTGCGTCTTGGGTGTGGCGCGGTTGATCTAATCACCCAGCACCACCTGAGCAAAGATCGGGCCAGGGCGAAACTCAAACTGGCGCGTCTGCTGATTGAAAATCGAAACGCCCGTCACGTCGCTGGGCAACATGTCGGGCGTGAACTGCAAGCGGTTGAAGCTGGTGCCGACCGAGCGGGCGATACTCCGGGCCAGCATCGTTTTGCCGACGCCGGGCACGTCCTCAATGAGTAGATGGCCCTGACACAGCAGACCGATCAACGTCATCTGCACCTCGGCCGATTTGCCGATGATGACGCGTTCGACGTTGGAAATCAATCGCTGCGCGACGGACTGAACGTCGATGCCACGTTCGCCAGCTTGAGTGGGAGCAATTGCAGTAGTCACGATATCTCCTCGCCAATGGTAGGCCGGGCGGTATTGTCACGCATAAAGCTGAACGCCGGATGAGACCAAGTTGACCCTCGGCCAACCGCCCACGCATAATACCCCGTTGTTTGTGCCACGGTTCACCTGCGCCGGGCGATTAGGGCCAGTGCCAGCCAGAGCAGCACCCCGGCCCCGCTCAGCCATGCGCCTATCAAAAATGACCTCGGCTGATAGCGGAATTCTACTCGATGCTCACCTGGCGCAAGCAGCACCGCCCGAAACGCAAGATCGGCCCGCCGCAGCACCGCCGCGTTTCCATTGTCGTACACGGCCCATCCAGGGTAGTCAGTATCTGCCAGCACCAGCCACATCTCGCGATGCACCTGTCCTTCCCATACGAATGCGTTCGGATCGGAGGTCGAGGCCGGGCCGGGGTAAGACTGGTCGGTGATGGCGCCCGAATCGCCGGCTTCGAGGATGAGCGATTGCGCGGGATCGAAGTTCGGGTCAGCCAGCGCGGCCCAGGCGGAGGCCGCATCGGTGACGGTGACCGCTTGCTCTGCGGGAAGCAGCCACACCCGTCGCGACTCACCCGGCACCCGATAAAACGTCACCCCATCGCCATGCGTGATCGGCTCCCAATCGGGCAGCGGCGTCCGGCTGGCGACTGCGCCCACGTTCATCAAGTTCAACAGCCGCGTCGAGCGTGTCTCGCTCACGACTTGAATAAAATCAAAATAGCGCTCCGGCGCCAGCGGGTCGAAGTTGTTGGCCGAGGCGAGGCCATCAATCACGCTCACATTCGGCAATTGCGCTTCCCGCGCGCCGCGCGCCAGCGCCGACGAATCGCCGTACGTCAAAAACGAAAAGAAAGGGTCGAACTTCACCGTCGACTCTTCATCTGGAAAATAAAACAATCGTCGCCCATTGAGTTCGCCCACGAGGGCCGCGCCCGATTCGGTTCGGCTGCGGTACACATCCGCCGGTGCGGGCGGATGAATGCCGGCGTTCGCGTAGATCAAATCGCCCGCCAAACAAACTGCTACCAGCAATTCCCATCGCACCATAGAGACGCCCCGACGGAAGACGACCCACCGGGTCGTCTCTACAGAGATCATCTCCGGCTTCAGCAGTGACAATATTGCCGCGATAAAAAGATTGATACCGGCCACCAGCACCGCTTGCGCCACGGTCAGTAATTGCCGCCCGACCTCAGTGGCCGGTGACACAATGAACAACGCCGCGATGCACGTCAGCACAATCGAGACTGCGCCCGCCGCGCCGAGCCGGGTCCAATACAGTTGCCGACCCCTGGGCGGCGAGTGCGCCGCCCGGGGGTCGGCCCCCCACCCGGCCAATAACGATAGCGCGAACACAAACCAGATCATCATCCGCGTCGGCGCTTGAAAGAGATTGAAACTTGGCGCGAACTGATACAGAAACGGAAAGACCGGCGTGTTGCGCCCGAGGGCGAGGAGGAGGGCGAGGGGCAGAAGGAAAACCAGGAAACGCGGGTAATGAGGGGACTCGGCGGTATGCTGCTGGCTCTTTGAGCGAAACGCGCTGGCCGTTGCCGTAAGCGCAAGCAGCAACGGCATGACGCCCGCGTACACCGCGTCTTCAAGATAGTTGCCGTAGCCATAGAACCGACCGCGCGCGGGGTTGCCGAGCAGATCGGGCGCGAGCAGCGTGAGCAAGCGCCATGGCGAGAACGAATACGTCATGACGAACTCATACTCCGCAGCATCAGCGCGCGGCGAGAGGCGGAGGAGTTCGGCGGTGGGCAGAAGTTGGATGGCAGCAATGAGCAACGCGGGGAGGAAAGATGAAGGCAACAGAATGAAAGCCCTTCGCATCATCAGCCTGTCGCGGGCAGCTATCAAACGCCATACCACCCACGCGCCCACGAGCAACCACGTATACCACGTCGTCTGCGCGTGGCCGGCGAGCAATTGAAATGCCAATATCGCTGAAAGAATGGCGACGCCCCTTACCTGTAAGCGCGATGCATCGCATCGCAGCGACTGCCCCTTGTCCCTTATGCCTTCTTCGACCGCCCATACCACCCATGGCATCCACGCCACCGCCGCGTTGATGCTGTAAAAGCTCGCCCGCGCCACTACGTGTTGCCCCATTCCAAACGCCAGCCCGGCTACACATTGCCCCAGCGATTGATAACCGAGGGAGCGCGCCAGCACCACCATCCCCACGCCCGCCCACACGATGTGCAACACCATCAGCCAGTTGAGCGAGAGATCAAGCGGCATGACGAGCGACAACCAGTTGGGTGGATAGAACAGCGCCGATTGATAGTTGGCGATGAGCGGCGCGCCGCTGCCGACCAATGGATTCCACAGCGGTAGAAAACCGGAGTGCAGCGACTCCAGAGCAAAGTAACGCCACGGGTAGAACTGGAGCAGCGGCGTTCCCCAATAAATCATTTGCACGCCGATAAGGAACGGCGCGAACAAAATCACCGGCGTAGCGATGACGAAGAGATACGGGTAGTGGCGAAGGAGGCGAGAGAGCACAGAGGTGTTTTAACGCAAAGGCGCGGTGCATGCAAAGCATGCCGTGCAAGGGCGCAAAGCCTGTTGCCTTTCTTTGCATCTCGGCCTCCCTACAATCTGGCGTTTATTTTGGCAACTCGATACGATAAATTTCATAGCCATCGGCTGAATAGACCAACCGCAAGTATTCTGCGCCGCGCGGATCAAATTCGCTCAACACACGCCGCTCAACGGGACCGCGCAGCACATAAGCGATTCGGCCTTCGCTGAGCAGACTCAAACGTTCGGCGTCTGAGGTCTCGGTGCGGAAGAAAGCTTCGACGCGGGGTTGCTTCTGCGCGAGGAAGATCGTTTCCGGGCCGTGGCCGATGTATGCGACGAGTGGCGTATATGCTGGCAGCTCGTTGCCTATCTTGTATTCGCTCAACGCGACTTCTCCAGGTGTAGCATTTTCGTTGAGCCACTGAAAGGCCTGCAATCGGTCGGCGCTCACAAATTCTGGCTGAAAATGCATTAGCGCCGAGCCAAAGCCAAGGACAAGTATCAGCGCCGTCGTGGGCAAGCACAATACCAATGTCACCAGAACAGCAACTCGCCGCCAGCGCCGCCACGCCACGGTGAGGCCCAATACGGCCACGGCGACCAGCGGCAATTGAAAGCCCTCAATCAACCGGCGTTGAGTCGAGATTGGTAGATACAACAGAATCGGCAACAGTATTGCCCACACCGCCACGAACCGCGCCAGCCGAGGCCAGCGACGCTGCAACACGCGCCAGCCCCAGACCGCCGGAACTAACAGCACGCCGTAACCGAGCAAATAATGCAACGGGTGTGGCGATGGAAGGATATTCTGCGCCAGCCACTGTTTCAGCACCGGGTTGGCGTTGAAGGCGATGAGCGAGTACAGCACAACAGGCGAGGAGAGGAGGCCGGCGAGGAGGGCGGGGGTCATGGTGCGCCACATGCTCGCCCTCACCCCGCGCAACATTAGTTGCGCGCCCTCTCCCGCTGGGAGAGGGGGGCGCTGCCACAACCCAACCACCACGTCCAGCCCAATTACAATCCAAGCAACGATCACGTACAACGGTTGAATGAGCGAAACGCCGAAAAGGGCTGCGCCCGCCCAAGCACCGCGACCACGCAGATACGCCAGCAGCGCGAGTAAAAACAGACAACGCGCCGCGGCGAGGTGAGGCAACGAGTACAAAATCAAGAACGAATATGCTTCGGGAGAGAACAAGTCGAGCGGCAGCGAGCCGAGCCAATTACTTTGCCCTACCACGATGAGCAGCCAGCCAAGCCCACCGCCAAGTGCGACAAGGATAAGTCCGAGCCGGCGTTGCCGCACGAACGGCAAGAACTCCGCGAGGAAACGATACGACGCCATGAGCAAGAGCCAGCCGAAGATGAAGCGTGATAGGTGAAATGTAAGGACGCGCGCTATGTGATCCGGCCCGCTAAGTTTGCCGAGCAAAAGATAGAAGCCGTACACAAACGCGCCGGTCTGTGGCTCGGAGGAATAGGGCAACCGGAACAACCACTCGCCGCGCGCGCCCTGCCCCATCTTCGCGATATATGAGTTTCCGTCCTCCACCCCTAGCAGGAAACCACTAAAGCGCCACTCATCGGTCTGCGTTAGTGCGCCCACAACATACGGCATCGTCGTCAGCGCCATCACCAGCGCCGCGAAAGCGGCAGCCCAAGCCCACTCCCCGCGTACAACGCGCCCATTCATCCGTTGCCTCATCCGTTGATCCGTTACTACATCCGTTGTCGCCATAGCCACGGGTCAATCAGTAGCGTGACGCCAAAGATGAAGAGCGCGAGACCGGCCATCACGGACAGCGGTTGATATTCGAACTCGACTAAATGCGACCCCGCGCCCGACAGCGACACGCCGCGCAGCAATCCACCCTGCGCCGACGCTATGGTTGCGGGCCGCCCATCCACCCTTACCTGCCAACCGGGATAGTGCGTTTCGCTCAACACCAGCAAGCCCGACCCCTCGGCCCGTAAGGTGATGCGGTTGGGCGTCCACTCCAGCACCTCCGCCTGCCCGCCGCTCTCAATCCAGGCGCGCGGTCGGAATGCCGCGTTCTCGTACACGCGCGTGTTGCCAAAGGTCTGAACTAACTTCAACTCCGGTACAGTCACATCAAACTCGGCGGCGACGTACTTCACATTGAGTAACCCCAACATTTCGGCATCGGGCACTGCCTCGCGATTGGCCGTCGCGAGGTCGGCGCTGGCAAATGCGGGCAGTGTGACGCTGTATCCGGCTGAGGGCACTCCGCTGGCGGCCGCAATGAACTTGGCCGCCACTGCAAGTTGAAGCGGATTGACTCCATCCACATGCTCGAGACCCTCATCCGGCGGCAGGCTATAGGAGGGAGAGTACACGCGGAAGCCGCCTCCCGCCGCACGAGCCGCCAGCCAGTCGGCGGCGGCGTTCCGCGCCGGGCGCGGCTTAGCCTCGACCAGCGTCACATCCACGCGAAACAAATCGAGCGCCGTCAAGGCCACAATCCCAATGAGCGTTGCCTGCGCCGCACTGCGGCGAGAGAGAAAGCGGAACAGGTCGCAACTAATGTTGCGCGGTTCCGACGCTGTGCGTTTCTCCAGCGGAAGCATAGCTTCCGCCCGCGCCGGTGGAATCCATTTTCGAAACCTCAAGGTTTGCAACCACGGCAGTCCATCTTCGAGCAAGCGCTGTAAGCCATGCGCGGCAAGGACACTCACGCCGAACGCCACGATGAACCACGCCCGCGCCGGAACCCGAAGCAGACTCAATCCGGGCAACATCCGATACAGCAACGGATACAGAATAAAGTTCGTGCCTAGCGCGAACAGCACCGCGATCACGACCGCGCCCCACCACAACGCGAAGCGCCGACGAAGTGTGAGCAGCGCAAGCAACAGTGGCAGCACGCCCAGATACGTCATCCACTCGTGAAAGCCTCGCAGGTTCGGGATGAGAAGACCAAGTAAATAATATGGCGGCAACGAGTATGCGCCTGCTTCCTCCACGGTGAGCGCGGTGCGCGTGGTGCGCGCGACGAATTCAAACATCGGCACGAGCAAGGGCGCGGCAATCAACGTGAAGAACACCACCGCGCCCAGCCATCCGCGCGCCCCATCCAATAACTCTTCAAGCACATGTTTACGCCGGTGCGCTTTGGCTGAGGACGCCGCTCGCATGCGGGCTTGCTCAGCCATGCGGTACAGCCAATAGCTAAACGCCAGCGCCGCCGCGAAAAACGCCCAACGCGGGTCGGCCAGAAAGATGAAGCCCAGCACCGCACCCACCCACAAACTGCCGCGCAACTCTTCGTGATAGCGCGCGCTGTGGATGAGGAGCAACAGCCACGGCGTCCACGCCACCGCGAACACAAGAGAGACATGCCCCGCGCCTACGTGGGCGATAAGTTTGGGCGTGCCCGCGAATACAAGCCCGCCGAACAGCGCCGGGCCGAATGGCAAGCCCAGCACACGCAGAAAGCGCGACATACCATACCCGGCCCAGGCCAGATGCAACACAAACAGCACATTGAACCCCAGCGGCAGTGGCAATATAAGCAACAACAAGTTTGGCGGATACCAGATACCAGCCAGCGGGTCACCGGTGAACGGCTGCCCGCCGAAGAGCTGCGCGTTCCATAGCGGCCATTGTCCATAGCGCGTCAGCGCCGTACGCCAGTACTCGGCGTTCGGCAAATGTGTAATCATCAAATCGGAATATTGCGCGCCGGGCGGATAGGGCACGCAGGTCGGGCACAGTGTGAGCGGGCCGAGGACAAGTAGAGCAAAAAGGATGAAGGATGAGAGATGAAGGATGAAGGCTAAAACGGGCCACGCCCTTTCGTCCTTCATCCTTCCGCCTTCCGCCTTTAGTTCAGCGCCCATACACCACCACGTCGCCCTGCTCGAACGCAACGCGCCAGCCGGGGAGAGTCAATTCGGGATTAAGTGCTTTTTCGCGCGGGTCATAGAAAACAAAATCCACCGGATACCGTTCGGTGAAATCAGCGGCGGCGACGCGGCCCGCGAAGAAATCCAACACCACGCGGCGTTGCAATTCGGCGTACACGGTTTCGTAGGGATGGCCGTAGATGACGCGGGCATCGGTGCGGCCGGGGAGGATGAGCGCGATCTCAGGGCTGGCGACGACCAGCGGCCTGCTGGGCTGCGCGGCTACCCAATCCATCGCCGCCGCCTCATCAGCGGAAAGATACAGCTCAGGCTTGCGCGTCAACACACCGGCAGTAGATGCGGCGTACACGAGGAGATTGCTGAACAGAGCCGGCAGCACCAGCGCCGTTATCACCAGTGGCCGCCATCGCAGCGCGAGACGAGGCAGAACGACATCGCACAAGCCCTTAACAGCCAAAATGCACAGCGGCATCCACACGCCGAGCGACATACGCCGTTGCAAATCCAGCGGCAGATACATCAACACCACGCCGATGACCAACCATCGTAGGGGCAGGGCTTGTCCCTGCCCCTGGGCGACCACAAGGGTCGCCCCAACGATCGCCCCAACGGTCGCCCCTACCGTGCGCCCCGCGCCCAACACCGCCATCGCCAGCGGCGCGCCGCCCCAGATCAATGCCTCCCACCACGGCGGCGAGGCGGTGACGTTCTGCCGGTTCCACTCGCTCAACACCGGATGTGTGTTGGTGACCCACACGGCATACAGCACCCACGGCGCGGAGAACGTCGCAACCATCAGCACCGGCAACAATGCGCGCCATTCCCAACGGCGGCCCGACCAGAATCCCCACACCGTGTTGCCAGCCAGCACCGCATTCAGCGGCAGCAACGTCATCGGTTGCACGATGGCGAGTGCAGTAACGGCCAATATGACACCTGACAGGTCTTTCAGACCTGTCAGGTGTTTGAAAAACGTCAGTTCTAAGATTAATAACAACAGCGCCCACGCCAACGGGAAATGCGCGTTGCTGAACAGCGTGAGGAATGGAATCGACTCGGCCACCCACAGGTCAGCGGTGAAGAGACCGGCTCGAACAAACAGCCAGCCGAGGCCCGAACCGCTGAAAAAGAAGAGCCAGGCCCCGAGGCGGCTGAACGGCGTGTCAAAGAAGTGCGCGAGGATGCGATACGCTGCCCACAGAAACGCCGCGCTGCCCAGTACCCGCGCAAGATGATAAGTCACATCGAGGCTCAACCCCAGCCAACGGGCCACGTGTCCGAGAAATAAATAGTACGTGAAAAGTAAAACACCTTCGCCCGGTTCCGCCGTATACGGCAATGTGAACAGCCATTCGCCGCGCCAGCCCTCGCGCATCTTGGCAAGATACGAGTGTCCGTCTTGGGTGTTGAACAGGATGCCGGTGAACGTCTCGGGCGCGGCGGTGGTGTAGGCCAGCACGTACGGCGTGTTGACAATGAGCAGTATGACCACGCTTACCCCAGCAACACGCAGCCATTCCGCCCGGGAGACCATGCGCCGATTGTAGCCGAACGAGTGAGTGGCAATTGTTGGCGATGATTTGCTCAGCAAAGACATGGGCTATAATCGCGCCGCATGAGCCGAGTGAGCGCCCTCTTCCGTCTGCAGACCATTGATCTTGAATTGGACGCCGCTCGCGCGCGACTGGTCGAAATTGAGCGGGCACTCGCAAGCAACCCGGCGGTGCAGGCCGCGCGCGCTGCCGTCGCGCAGGCCGAGGCGCAAAACCACATCACCGCCGCCGCGCTGCGCATCATCGAATTGGACAACGGCTCTCTCACCGAAAAAATCCGCGAGGTGGAGGGCCGGTTGTACGGCGGCGCAATCCGCAACCCCAAAGAACTGAGCGACCTGCAAGCCGATGTTGACTCGCTCAAGCGGCGGCTGGCTACAGGTGAGGATCAACAACTCACGGCGATTGAAAGCGCCGAGACGGCGGAGGCGGCGTTGGCCGCAGCCACCGCAGCCTTGCGGGCCGCCGAAGCCGAGGCCGCGCGGAGCGATGCCGCCCTCACCGCCGAGCGCGAGGCGCTGCAAAGCCGCACCGGCAAGCTCGAGGGTGAGCGCGAGGCGGCCAGCATCTCCATCCCCGCCGCCGACCGGCAACTCTACGAGCGCTTGAAGCCGGCGAAACATGGCCGCCCGCTCAGCCGGATGGAGAGCGAGGTGTGCGCGGCCTGCGGCATTGAGCCGACCACACTGATGATGCAGTCGATTCGGCGCGGCGCTGAACTGGTGCGCTGCACCGGCTGCGACCGGATTTTGTACACTGAATGAGAAACGAGGAACGCTGACGAAACGCTGAGGGTGCCAATTAACTCACCTTGCGCAGTCACCTAAGCCTGTCATTCCGAGCCGCATAAGCGAAGCGACGTTTGCGGCGAGGAATCTCTACTTTTGACCAGAGATTCCCCGCTTCGCTCGGAATGACATTCATCTCTCGCGTAAGGTGAATGAGTAATATCACCGTTGATCAGCGCCCTTCAGCGTTCCCAAACTTTATGCGACTCGCGATTGATGCGTTTTCATTCTGGCTGGGCTTTGCCACGGCGGCGCTGATTGCGTTCTTGCTGTGGGCCCTCCGCCGGCAACTGGCCGACTTCCGTTCGGCGGTGAACGACAGCCTGCGCGGCTTGCGCGAACGGCTCACCGCCGGCACGGAGCGCAACTGGCGCGAGGACATCTTCCGCTATGCGCAGACCGCTCATCTGGCCGGGATGTTGTTCCCACTACAAGATATTCAACTCGCGCCACGCTTCTTCGTGCCCGAACCGGAAATTGACCCGAACCGCCCACCGGCCGATGAAGACCTCAACAACATCATCCCGGTACTGCCCGACTGGCCCAACCTTGCCGCGCTCTTTCGCGCACCGACCATTTCGGTGGAGCAGGCGTTTGCGGGGACGCAGTCCATTGTTGTGCTCGGCGAGTTGGGCAGCGGCAAGACCACGCTGCTGACGCACCTCACCAGCCGCGCGGCGCTGGGCGATGAGGCGCTCTTCCCCGACAGCCCAACGCCCATCTTCGTGCATGCGGCCGACCTCGAACTACCGGTCAAGCCGAACGACGACCTCGCCGAGCCACTGATCGCCGCCGCGCAACTGCGGGCTTCGGCTCTCACGGCTACGCGATTGTCGCGCCATCTTAAATTTCGTCTGCGCGAATTTAACTGTGTCATCTTTCTGGATGGCTTCGACGAGCTCTCCGTCAGCGACATCGAAAACGTGGCGCAGTGGCTGGGGGCGTTCCGCAAACACTACCCCCGGCACCGCCTCATCGCCGCCGCCGGGCTGAGCGGCTTCGGTCCGCTGACCACGCGCGGCCTCGCTCCGCTGTACCTCGCGCCCTATCACAATGATGACTTCGGCGCGTTGATTCAAAAATGGAACGCAGCCTGGCAGACCCTTACAGCCCGTAATCGCAAACGTCCCGCTGCCGGGGAGGCCGAGCCGGATATGCTGATGGGCTGGTTGAACACGGGCAATCGCGGCCGCAGCATTTTTGAGATCACGCTCAAGTTGTGGGCGGCCTTCGGTGGAGATGCGCGGGGCGCGAAGCCGGCCGATTGGGTGCAGGCGTATCTGCTGCGGCACAACCTGCGGCCGGCTGGCGAACGGGCGCTGAGCCGTTTCGCGCTTGAGCTGTTACGCCGCGAGACCAGCGGTCTGACACGCGCGGATGTCCGCACACTCTTCAGCCCACACTTTACAAAGACCGAAGGCAATCCCGAGTCGGACCCGAATGCCTTCCTCGATGACGCGCTCACCAAACGCTTGCTGGTGAAACAGGGCCGCGACCGGCTGGCGTTCGCCCATCCGCTCGTGGCTGCGTATTGCGCTGCCTCCGCGCTGGCCGCCGATCCGGAACGCGCGCAGCCCGCTTTCAATGCCATGTGGCAATGGGCCTTGCACTTCCTCGCGCCGCTGGCTGACCTCACACCGCACCTCTCGCCCTGGCTCAACCGACCGCCGGATATTTTGCAGACCGAGACCCTGGCCTGCGCGCGCTGGCTGCGCGACACGCCGGCCTCGGCGACGTGGCGCAATGAAGTCTTTCGGCGGCTCAGCGTGCTGACGCTCGATACCGGCCTGCCGGAGAACTTGCGCGTGCGGGCGCTCACGGCGTTTGTGGCCTCGGCAGACCCGAACGTGGCCGCGCTTTTTCGGCAGGCCCTCGCCAGTCAAGATCCGTTCACCCGCCGCCTCGCCGCGCTTGGCCTCGGCGCGCTCGGCGAAGCAAACGCTGTCACTGCCCTCGCGCCGCTGTTCAACGATCCGTATCTCGACGTGCGTTGGGCGGCGGCGCTGGCCCTGGCCATCCTCGGCAATGAAGTGGCAGTGACGGCGCTCAAGCAGGGATTGAACAACGGCGACGATGCCGTGCGGCAAGCGTGCGCGCAGGCGTTGGCCCGGCACGCCGAATTGGGCCACGAGGTGCTGCGCGAAGGCTCGGCGGCGCAGAACTTTTCTACGCGCCGCGCCGCGCTATACGGCGTTGCCGAAACGTATGCTGATTGGTCGCCGCCCCTCATCGAAAAAGCGCAGCGCGAAGACGGCGAATGGATCGTGCGCACTTCCGCCGAGGTGCTGATGAACCGCTTTGCGGCTGAGGCCACTCACCCACCTGAGCCGTATGCGCCGCCCGAGTCGCAAGGCTGGCTGATTGCGTGGGCGGCGTCCAAAGGGGTTGGGGTTCCGCCGGGCCGCGCGGCGATTGAAGTCGTGAACCGCGCGTTGAAGGAGGGCGATGAGCCGGTGCGGCTGGCCGCCGCCGAAGCGCTGGCCCGCTTCGCTGACCCGACCGCCGCGCGCGAACTGTATCCCACCCTCAAAGACCCGCACTCCGCCCTCGTGCGCGATGCAGCCTTCCGCGCCCTGTATCAACTCGCCTCCGCCACCGGCCAGCGCATGAGCGCGCCGGTGTAACTGCGCGTTATAATCATGTCACATAGAGGTAGGCATGGCGACTGTAACACTCACTCTGACCGACGACCAACTGCTCGAACTTATCGCCCAGTTGCCCCCGGACCGTCAGCGCTCTGTGCTTGAGAGACTGAAAGCCGATAGCGACGCGTGGTGGGCGGCCACTCAGCGCGAGGGCGAAGCGCAACTCCGCCGCTTCGCGGATGAACGAGGCCTGCGCTGGGATACACTGAGCGAGGCCGAGCGGTTGGTGCTGGTGGATGACTTGGTGCATGAGGCGCGCGCCGAGAAACGCCGGTGACCGTCGTCGCCGTGTTCGATATAGCGCAGGTGTAACCCACGTTAGCCCGCTCAATTTCAGCATTTCTTCCAATGCTGCTTCAGGCAGAATGTATTAGGCTATGATTATCATGTAGAGAGGCAGGAGGACACCCTGACTTTTTTAGCAAACAGGCTATCTGTAGCAATTAAGCTTTCGTTTGTCGCACTCATGTTCGTCATGTATGAAGCAATTATCTTCTCCTAACTTATGGGCACTGTTGACCATCGTGTTGGCCGCATTGACGATAGGTGGCGCTTTGTATATCGTAATTACCACGCAAGCAACAGGCGGGGCCGCAGTGTCGGAAACATCCTCACCCATGACGCAAACGAGCATAGTGCCACAGCCCACAGATGAACTCCCAATCATTCTGACGCAGAAGGCAAACATTGGGGCCACTGCCGCTGCTCGACCACCCACGACTCCAGAAGTTGAGCCAACTGGGATTTATGATGATGAGAAGTTCAAAGCGCAATGGCAAGCTTTCGGCTTTAACGTGCAGAATGCATGGTTTGGCATTGTGAGCGGCATTCTAGTGACAGTCTTCGCAGGAGCGCCAAGTTCCGACCAACAGCAAGGCATGCTCAAGGTAAGCGTGATCTTGCCATACCGTGAATTTCAGGGTGAGTTCACCACGCTTGATAAGCAGGGATCGTTAAGCGTGGTCGCTGAACAGAACAACCGATTGATACTTACTTCAACGGACGGAACAACCTTCTACTTTGACGTGCCAGCAATGCGGTTCGTATCATCGTTGACAGAGGTTGCATCCACTATGACTCCATTGCCGACATATACTCCGATTGTGTTCCCAACTGAAGCCCCGCCAGCAACCGGGTATCCACAGCCGTCGCAAACACCTCAACCAACCAGCGGCTATCCTCCACCGACGACGCAAGCAACAATCACACCGTAGTTATCTTGAGTTGCAGCGCCAGTAGATATGTTTCAATAAGGGCTTAGAGTCGTTCTATCTAATTTCAACTCTTCTTGATCCAACCTTCTGGTAAATGTGGGATAGCAGGACAAGCTACCCAAATTATCACAAGTGGCCGCCGCTGATTTCGTGCGCGTGGTTGCTACGCAAACAGGGTAAGCCTAGCATGCAAGTGTTGATCCCATTCTAAAGAGGAAATATTATGAGCGGCAAACATTTGCCCATCAAGGAATTGTTGGACGAGGGTCGCGCGCACGAATGCAACGGCGTGGGCGATGACCACATCTGCGTAAAGATTGCGTCCATCGCCGATTTGCCAACCCGTTCCGGTAATTTTCACATCGTGGCTTTTTGGAATAACCGCGACGGCAAAGAGCACGCCGCGCTCGTGAAGGGCGATGTGACCAACGCCGAGGACGTGGCAGTGCGCCTGCACTCGGAATGCCTCACCGGTGATGCGCTCGGCTCGCTGCGCTGCGATTGTCGTGATCAGCTCGAGGCCGCCCTCAACAAAATCGGCCAGATGGAAATGGGCATCGTGCTCTATCTGCGGCAGGAGGGGCGCGGCATCGGCTTCCTCAACAAAATCCGCGCTTACGGTTTGCAGGATTACGGCTACGACACGGTCGAGGCCAACATCGCGCTTGGCTTCCGCGACGACGAGCGCGATTACGCGGTGGCCGCTCACATGCTCGAGTCGCTCAAGGTCAAATCCATCCGGTTGATGACGAACAATCCCCGTAAACTCAACGACCTGACGAAGTATGGCGTGAAAGTCAACAGCCGCATCCCGCATATCCTGCCGTCCAATCCCTACAACGAGTTCTATCTCAAAACCAAAGCCGAGAAGTCAGGGCATCTGATCGACTTCAACGGCAAGCTGCATCTGCCCGAGCAACTCGACCGGCCAGTGATTGACGGCATGACGGATGAACAAGCTGAGGCGATACAGGAGTGAGGGCTACGAACCTTGAAGTTGAACAAGCAATGTTTGCACCATTGGCGCCATGTCGCCCTTCGCGCGATTGAGACCGGGTAACGCCAACGCCATGCGACAGCGCTCAGGGAGACATTAACTATGAAACATCGATTCTCATGAAGACTCTAAACTTGTCTGAGCGTGTGGTGGCGATTACCGGGGCGACGGGCGGCCTGGGTCGTGTGGTGGCGCGTGCCTTCGCCGAACGCGGCGCGGCGTTGGCGCTGCTCAGTTCCGATCAGGCCAAACTCGACTCGCTCGCCGCCGAGTTGGCCGTGCCCACCGAGCGCGTGTTGGTGCGCGCCGCCGACCTACGCGACCCAGTGGCAACCGAGGCCGCCGCGCAGGCTGTGGTCGAAAAGTTCGGGCACGCGCACGTTCTGTTGCACCTCGTCGGTGGTTGGGTGGGAGGCAAGGAACTGACTCAAACTGCGCCCGACGATTTGAAGTCAATGCTCGATCAGCACGTGTGGACGACGTTCCATTTGCTGCGGGCCTTCATCCCGAAGTTGGCGGCCAGCGGCTGGGGGCGCATCATCGTTGTCTCCTCACCAATCGCCACTCGCCCGACCGCGAAGATGGGCGCGTACGCGGCGGCCAAAGCGGCGGAGGAGGCGCTGTTGCTCACCGTCGCGCAGGAGACTAAAGACAAGGGCGTGACCGCCAACATCCTGCAAGTGCGTACGATTGACACTGAGCACAAGCGCGAGAAGGAG